>JBDGUY010000005.1:0-25793 GCA_039585935.1 Gemmatimonadota bacterium | reverse complement strand
GGCGACCTCGACGGGAATGGTGTCCGACAGCGAAATCCACATCAGGTCTTCACTCTCCAGAACAGAATCAGACCGGCGACCAGGAATACCAGGTTTGCCAGCCAGGCCGCGGCCACCGGTGGAATTACGTCCGCGGCGCCCATGGCCTGCGCCACACGCACGAGGATCAGAAACAGAATTGTCGTGCCGAGGGCGATCCCTATTGAAAGCGAGGCCCCACCTTTTCTACTTGAATTCGCAAGCGGAAGCCCGAACATCACGATGATGAAACAGGTGAACGGAAACGCGAGCTTGAGTTGTTGTTCCACGCGCAGCTTGCCAGTCTTGCTGCCCGATCTCTCGATCGCGTCGATGTATCGGCCGAGTTCCGCGTAGCCCATCTCCTCTTCGCCCTTGGGACGCGCGAGAAGCTCATCCGGAGTCTCTGTGAAACCACGCTGCCAGAGTTCATCGAATCGAAACTCGAGTGTGCCATCCCGCTCCGGGAAATACCTGAGGCGCCCGGCTTCCATCACCCAGCGCTCTCGATCTTCATCCCATCGCGCTTCGGTGGCGGCTGCGTCATAGCTCGGATAGATGTAGCCCGATCCCTCGCGGACGATGAGTATGTCATCGATCTCACCTCGTCCGGCGGCTAATCGGCGAATGTAGTAATACCGGCCCTCTTCCCCGCGGAAGATGAACGACACCCGGTTTCCCGCCCTCTGGCTGGCGGTCTCGCCAAGTGCGTCTTCACTCTTACGATTCGCCGCGGGAACGACCTCGGTCAGACCGAGCGCGACTACGCTGATCAGCATCCCGATCTCCAGTACGGGAGCGACGAGCCGATAGAAGCTCACCCCCCCGGCCTTCGCAGCGCTGACTTCGAAGTGGCGGGTCATGTTCGAAATCGTGAATACGGCCGCGAGCAGGGCTGCGATCGGAAACGACAGTAAGACGTAGTACGGAATCTGGTATACGTAGTGGGCGAGAATGCTGCCGCTGGTGAGATCCTTGGCCAGGTAGTCGTCGATCTGCTCGGTCAGATTAATGATGATGAAGATGAACGGCACGCCGATCACGCACACCGCGAAGATACGGAAGAACTGCCTGAGCACGTAACGGTCGAGCGTCTTCAACCGCCCGCCCTTCGCGCCTGGAAGAACGCGCCGAAGCCAATGATCGCGAACAGGACGTTGGCTGCCCACATCGCCCAGAACGGGGACAGGTGCTCCCTGTCCGCCAGGTGCTCGCCGCCGATCAGAGCCACGTAGTAGGCGCAGAACACGGCGAGACTGACCCCGACCACGAGCGCTACTCCCGCACGCCTGTAGCGCACTGCGATCGGGGCGCCGATCAGTGCGAAGACGATGCAGGCGACCGGAATGGAATACTTCTTCCAGATTTCCACCTCGAGCCGCTTGGCCATCTGGTCGTACTGCGTCTCGGACAGGGCCATCGTGCGAAAATTACCGGCCGCCGCCTGCGGCGAGCCGACCCGTCTCCCGGTTCTCCAGCCCTGGACCACGGCGTCCGTCGAATCGGGTGGTATCGTGTCCGCTTCGGCCAGGCCACCGAGGAGCGACTCCGTCCACGCCACTGCCGTGGCCTGGCTCTTGGTACGCGTCTCCGCTGATGCGTTTTCGTACCCTTCGACACGCACGCGCATCGAATCGATGGAGAGCTCCCGATCTCCCCGAGCGCCGCTCTCACCGCGACTGAACGCGTTCCCCACGCCCGGGACCCGGATGTGGTTTTGCTCGAACCAGACGCGCTGAAGGCGCTCCGGTGAGCCGGCCGCTGACTCATGTACCACGCCGTCGAACAGCGTGAGAAACAGGTCCTCCTCCTCGCCACCTGCTACCAGCGTGATTTCTGCGCTGTCTGCGTAGATGATCCGCCGCGCCTCCACGTTTTCCACGTCCCAGATCGTGACGTCGATGAGCAGGTTACGGGCCTGTTCCTTTTTCTGAGCTATGAGAAACAGCTTCCCGTCGGCGAGCTCGTTCACCTCCCTCACAGGCAAAGCGAATGTCGGCGACTTGCGACCTATGCTGCCAAGCAGCAGAGACAGTTTGTGGTTCGATTCCGGGAGGATCGTGTCGTTGAACTTGACCAGGCCCGCCGCCAGGATCGCGGCGACCACCACGACGGGGGCGGTGATACGCGCGAGGCTGACGCCGCTGGCCTTCATGGCGGATATCTCGTTGTCCGCGGCGAGCCTGTTGAATACGTACAGAACCGCCACGAGCACGGCCATTGGTACGATGACCGCGAACATGAACGGAATCGAATACAGGAAGACCTCTGCCACCGGCCGCCAGCCCAGGCCCTTGCCAACCAGGTTTCCGAACCGATCTGCGACGACGTCCAGCATCATCAGTGCGGTCAGAAGGACAGCGGCAAACATGAATGGCGCCACGAGTTGGCGCAGCACATAGCGGGTCAGGATTCGCAAAGTGGTGGTGACTCTCCGACGCCTCGGGTTGTCCGTTTTCGATCGATCGCGCCCCTCCGCGGATTGACACGGACCGGGCGCCGACGGAACATACCCGGCCATGGTCCGTTTGGCTCCCTGCAGTATCTCGATCCCTTCGCGTTCCGGCGCGGTTGCCGCATGAGCGGAGAAACACCTGTGCCCGGGTCGGTCGTCATCGTGCTGCTGAGCGCCATAGGCGACGTCGTCCACGGCATGCCTGTCGCCACCTCCCTGCGTCGGGCCTGGCCGGAGACTCGAATCCACTGGGCGATCCAGTCGCCGGGCCTCGGACTTGTCGGCCCGCATCCATCGGTCGACGAGTTCCTGCCGTTCGACAGGTCCAGCGGACTGGCGGGTTTCGAAGACTTCCGCCGTCAGATCTGGAGTCGGCAATTCGATCTCACGATCGGCCTGCAGGTTTACATGAAGGCCGGACTGTTGACCGCGATGTTACCGAGCCGGCGCAAACTGGGATTCGATCGCGCCCGGGCCCGTGATCTCAACTGGCTATTTACGAATGAGCGAATTCCGGGTCACGAGCCTCAGCACGTGCAGGACCAGTACTTCGAATTTCTCGACTATCTGGGCGTACCTGCACTCCGGGAGTGGGAGTTCGGATTCTCGGAGCAGGAGCGCGCGGACCAGGCCCGATTCTTCGAGCCCATCGAAAGACCGACGCTCGCGGTCGTGCTACGGACGACCCGGCCCGGGAAGAACTGGCCGCTGGACCGATACGCCAGGGTGCTGGAGATCGCGGAGGCAGACCTCGGCCTGCAGCCCTTGCTGATCGGTAGCCGCGCGCCCGCAGAGGCCGCCGCGGCGGAGGAAGTGATCCGCCTGACTCGCGCCCGGCCGATCAACGCGCTGGAGAATGATCTGCGACGTCTGGCCTGGATCCTCGACGGTTCGGACTTCGCTCTCAGCCCCGATACCGGACCCCTGCATGTCGCAGTCGCGCTCCGAACGCCCACGGTGAGCCTGTTTGGCTACACGGACCCCAAGCGTGTAGGACCATATCGGCGGTTTCAGGATCTGGTCATCGATCGGTATACGAGACCGGGAGAGGTGACGCCGTCGATGGAATTCCGCCCGGACAACATGGAGCAGATCACGGTCGAAGACGTTCTGGAGAAGCTCGAGCACGCAGTCCGGACATACAGTGTCGACGGGTCCATTGCTGTCCGACCATCGTCACCCGGTCTATGATTCGGACTCGAGCGAAATGCTCCCGGGACCGATGTCAGGGATCCGGAGAAGTCGGCGGGCCGGGGCCACACTGGAGGAATATTGACTAAAGGTCGGATCCTGTGGGTGGACGACGAGGTCGATCTGCTTCGTCCGCATACGATTCTCCTGATGCGCGAGGGATACCACGTCGATGCCGTGATGAATGGCAACGACGCGCTGGAACTGCTGGATCGTGAGAGTTACGACCTGGTGCTGCTCGATGAGCAGATGCCGGGCCTGCGCGGTATCGAAGTTCTGTCCGAGATTCGTTCACGGGGCCGGGGGCTTCCGGTAGTCATGGTGACCAAGAGCGAGACCGACGACACGATGCATGAGGCGATCGGTCGCCGGGCAGACGACTACATCATCAAGCCGACCAGCCCGCGCCAGGTGCTTTCAGTGGTGACACGGCTGCTGGCCGGTCCGCGACTGCGGCACGAACGAATAGCGAAGGAATTCACCCGTCGATTCGGCGAACTTCGCGACGAAATCGGGGGAGCCGAATCCTGGACGGACTGGTCGAGTCTGTACTCCGAGCTGGTAGATTGGGAGCTGGGCCTCGAGCAGGCCGGCGAAGCGGATCTGCGCGAGATCCTGTGGTCGCTGCAGTCTGACGTGCGGCGGGGGTTCTCCGACCTGGTGGCCCGGCAATATTCGGAGTGGGCGCACGAGGGCGGAGAGTCCGGGCCCGTCCTGTCGGTGGACGTAATGCAGAGATTCCTGCAGCCGGTGATCTCGGACGAGTCTGCTTGCATGCTCTTCGTGCTCGATTGCCTCCGCCTCGATCAATGGCGGGCCATGCGCCCGTTGCTCGAGGAGCACTTCGAGATCGAGGAGAGCCTCTATTCATCGATTCTGCCTACTGCCACCCCGTTTTCACGAAACGCGATCTTCAGCGGCCTGTTTCCCGATGAACTGGAAGAGGCGCGTCCGGGCTGGTACGAGTCTGGCGAAGAAGAGGGATACAACGCCTTCGAAGACGAGCTGTTCGCAGCACACGTGAGAGAGATCGCCGGACCGGAGATCCCGACGCACTACGAAAAGGTGTTCAACGCCGAACAGGGGGAAGATCTACTCAGACGGCTTCCCGGCTGGTTGTCGCAGCCTTCGGCTACGGCTGTGGTCTTCGCGTTCGTGGACCTCCTGACCCACGGTCGATCGGAATCCCGGCTGCTGTGGGAAGTTGCCCGGGATGCGGCCGCCCTTCGATCCCTCACTCTGGGCTGGTTCGAGCGGTCGGCGGCACTGGAGGCCCTGCGCGAGGCTGCACGACGAGGAGTCCCGGTGCTCCTGACCACCGATCACGGATCGGTGCACTGTAATCGCCCGGCGGTCGTATACGCGAAGCGCGACGCGACGGCGAATCTGCGTTACAAGTTCGGTCGGGACCTGCGGGTCGAGAACCCTGCAGCGGTCCTTACGGCCTCGGATCCGGACGACTTGCGACTGCCGTCGCGCGGCTACCAGACGAACTACGCGCTGTGTCGCGAGGACTACTACTTCGTGTATCCGACCAAGCTCAGGGAATACCAGAGCCGCTATCGGGACAGCTTTCTGCACGGCGGCATCAGCCCGGAGGAGATGATTCTCCCGGCAGTACTGCTTACGCCGAGGGGCTGAGGACGCGGTGACTCCTTCGAATAGCTACATGCGGCTGTTGGGCTACCTCAGGCCGTTCGTCGGTCTGTTCCTTCTCAGCACGGTCCTCACGATCATCATGACCGGGCTCGATGTGTTCAGTCTGGTTCTCGTGATCCCCCTGCTGCAAAACCTGTTCGGGACGGGAACTGCGTTGACCGGTCCGCAGGCGACGATCCTCGAAAGGGCCCTGGACTTCGTCGCCGGGGGATTCATCGACACCGGCTCTCCGCTCGAGTCGCTCCGCAACGTCTGCCTGCTCGTCCTCGGAGCGATCGTTCTGAAGAATGCTTCACTGGTCGGCTCCCGCTGGGCAGCTCTGTCTGTCCGCGAGGGAGTCGAACGTGACATGCGCGAGGACGTGTACAACCATCTGCAATTGCTTCCGCTCAGCTACTTCGGAACGGCCAAGGTCGGTCAGCTGTTGACGAGGGTCCTGACGGATACCCGCATCGCACGCGACGCGATCAGCTACGGTCTGGCGGACGTGATCAGGAAGGTCTTTACCGCTTTCGTATATACGATCGTGCTCCTGCTGATCTCCTGGAAGTTGACGATCGTCGCGCTTGCGTTGGCGCCGCTCCTCGTCGGTCTGCTGGCTCCCCTGCTCAAGCGGCTTCGCCGGGGTTTCAGAGATGCGCTCGACAAGCACGGAGATCTACTCAGCGTCCTGCAGGAAAACGTCAGCGGAATCAGGCTGGTCAAATCGTCCGGCGCAGAAGAGCACGAGAAGATGCGATTCGCGGCGATTTCAGAGTTGTACAGAAGGCGAAGCCTCAAGACCTCGGTCCTGTCGGACCTCGCCTCACCGCTTTCCGAGACACTTTCATCGGTGGTCGCGCTCGGACTCGTGTGGATCGGGGCCTGGATGGTGCTTGGCTCGGGCTCACTCACGGCCGAGCAATTCCTGCTGTTCGTAACCGTCGCTCTGCAGCTGATTTCTCCACTCAAGGCGATCGCGGATTATCCCGCCAAGCTCCAGCTGTCAATGGCGGCCGCGGACCGGTTCTTCGAAATCCTCGACGTACCGATCGAGCCGGCAGGCGGTTCGCTGAAGGCGGCCGTTCCGACGCGCAGCATACGGTTCGAGAATGTCTCCTTCGAGTATGAGCCGGATGTCCCGGTTCTCCGGGAGATCGAGATCGAGGTCCGGCCAGGAGAAGTGCTCGCCATCGTCGGCCCGTCCGGGGCTGGGAAGACCACTCTGGTCGACCTGCTGCCACGCTTCATCGATCCGACCGCCGGGAGGATCACGCTCGACGGAGTGGACCTCCGCGAGTTCTCCCTTTCATCGCTGAGGGAGCTGTTCGGGGTCGTGAGCCAGGAGACCGTGATATTTCACGACACGGTCCGCGGGAATATCGCCTATGGCAGTCCCGATCGGTGGACTGAAGACGAGTTGCGTGCTGCCGCACGAGCGGCGAACGCGGAGGAGTTCATCGATGAGCTTCCGGAGGGTTTCGATACGGTGCTCGGGGACCGGGGCATACGGTTGTCGGGAGGGCAGCGGCAGCGGATCGGTCTGGCCCGTGCCATTCTCAGGGACCCGCCGATCCTCATCCTCGACGAGGCGACTTCGTCCCTCGACACGGAGTCCGAACTGCTCATTCAGCGGGCCCTGGATCGACTCCTGACCGGTCGCACCGTGTTCGTGATCGCGCACCGTCTGTCTACGGTCCGAGGGGCGGACCGGATCCTGGTCCTGGAAGATGGGCGCATGGTCGGATCGGGCACACACTCCGAATTGCTGGACGATGGTGGGACCTATCGTCGGCTGCACGACCTGCAGTTCACGCAACCAGACTGAGTCCGATGGCGCGGCCGAAATCCGGATCTATTCCTTCACGTTCGCTTCGAAGTCAGGCGGCGGGAGCGGGCCCGGGCTCGGAGGCGTAGCCCGACTCGAGGGCAGGCCAGGCCTGAATCGCCGCTGCGAGCTCCAGTTTTCGCAACGATCGCGCGAGCCGGGAGAGATTGGCCCGGCGGGCCCGATCCGGAACACCATCAGGTGTCCACCGTCCCCGATCCCAGTCGATCACCGAGACAGGCAGGTCGGGTCTGGCCTCCGGCACGAGCAGATTCCAGGCATTGAGATCGGCATGCCAGCCTCCGGCATCGTGACATCGGCGGATCGCCCGCCCGATATCTTCCATCAGGATTCTCAGTTCAGCGTCGCGCGCACCTGCCAGAGCCTCGGCCGCGGGTGCGGTTCCCATGATGCGGCGTGTGGCGATACACGCTGAGTACCCGGGGCCCGGCCGCATTCGTTCTTGCACCGCGGCCAGCACCTCCGGCACCGGAGCTCCCGCCCGATGGAGTCGCTCTGTCACCAGCAACTCGTGAAACGCTCGCGCACCGGCGACATAACGTCGACTAACGAAGTGGCTGATCCAGCCGCCCCGCCGATAGGGCCTGACGACGACGTCCCCGAATGAACGGGTCGACAGCACCCAGGCCGCCCCGCGTCCCCCCGCCAGATCTGCATCTCGGGCTGCACGACCGGCCGGGCAACCCAGCAGATCGTGCCGGTCGAATGCCTCCCGGAAATCGGAACGGACAAACGCCGCGGCGTCCGACGTTCGCACGACTTCGAATCGATCCCGGATCCAGCCGGCCGTTGGCAGGTGCATGTCCCAAAGATGCGGCACCGCCGAGGGTACCGCGACATCGCCGGAATTCCTGATGATCGTTGCCGGGCGCGGTTGGATGCGCATAGTTTTCCGCCGGAATGAAATACCGAGCTCCCGTTCGTGTTCTTCACGTCGAGTCCGGCCAGGAGTGGCGGGCAACACGCGACCAGGTTCGCCTCCTCGTTGAGGCACTTATCGACGTCCCTGGCATTCGCCAGGCCGTGGCGACGCTCGAGGGGTCACGTCTTGCCGTAGAGGCAGACAATCTGGGCATCCCGGTGGTTCCCCTTCCGTGGTCGACAGCCTCCGATCCTCGGGCCCTGAGGACACTTGCCCGGGTCGCAGACACGGGGTGGGACGTGCTGCACGCCCACGACGCTCAGGCCCTCCGCATCCTGCTGTACATATCGGCGCTGGAAGGCACGGCGGGTTCTCTCGTTGCCTCCCGGCGGATCTCAGGTCCGCCGCGTTCCGGTTGGAAGTGGCGGCGAGCGAGGGTGGTCCTGGCCGTTTCGGAACTCGGTCGTGAGAATCTCCTCGCGGCAGGGGTGGAACCCGGACGCGTGGTGGTCGTGCCGAATGGTATCGATGTGCGCGAGATGGATTCGCAGCGGCACGGGCTGATTCGCGACCGGGTCGGGTCTACCGACGAACACCTCCTCGTCGGCTCTTTCGCCGCTCTGGAGCCGGATCGCGATCACGAGACGTTTCTGCGGGCCGCGGCGATAGTATTGGCGCGGCAACCTTCGGCCAGGTTCGCGCTGCTGGGAGAAGGGTCGGAGCGTCCCAGGCTCGAGGGTCTCATCGAGCGCCTGGGATTGGGTGGAAAGGTCTGCCTCCCGGGGTACGTGCCCGATGCGCGATACTCGATGTGTGACTTCGACGTGTTCGTTCTGCCGGCCCGCTCTGGAGAAATGGCGAGCAGTGCGCTCGAGGCGCTGGCCGCGGGTGTGCCGCTCGTGATGCCGTTCTCCCTCGACAACCGATTTCAGCGCGACAGCGGGATCGAGCCGGTTCCCCCGGGTGATCCGCAGGAAATGGCCGAAGCGCTTCTCGGGTTGCTGAACGACCCCGATCGACGGAAGAAGGCCGGCGAGGCGGCCCGGCGCACTGCAGAGGACCACGGTCTCTCCGGAATGGTCAGAGGAACACTTCGAGCGTACGAAGCCGTAGTGCGAAGCTGACGCCGGTGCGCCATCGGATCGAGTACGCAGCAGCAAGGACCGCATTCAAAATCCTCGGTACGCTCCCGCGTGGCACGGCGCTGGGGCTCGGCGCGGGGCTCGGACAGATCGCATTCTCGCCTTTCCGTGTCCGGGTCGACGTAGTCGAGGCTCAGATCGCTGCCGCATTCCCGGACCGCGACCAGGACTGGGTTCACCGCACGGCCCGCGAATGCTATCGGCATTTCGGACGTGAAGCCGCGGAAATCGTCCGTCTCGAGGGCAGTGCCGGGCTCGACATGCTATCCAGAACGTCACATCTCGAGCATGTTAAGTCCGCGTTTCAATCCCGCCTCGTGCCCGGAATGGGAGTCGTGATCGTCACCGGACACCTGGGGAACTGGGAGGCAGCCGGCGCCGCAGTCGCGTCACTGGGTATGCCGTTGGCCGCCGTGGTCAAGCGCCAGAGCAACCAGGAATTCGACCGATTGCTCGTAGACTCTCGTCGCCGGATAGGGATCGAGCCGGTATACATGGAGGATGCGCGCGCCAGGCTCGAGGATCTCATTCGGTCGGGCACTTCGGTCGCTCTCGTTGCCGACCAGGACGCGGGGAATCGAGGGCTATTCGTCCCGTTCCTCGGACGCCCGGCGTCGACGTTTCGAGGTCCCGCCCGGCTTTCCCTGTCGACCGGAGCTCCTCTGTTCTTCGGCGCGGCGATTCGCCAAGGTAACGGCTACAGGGGAATCCTGGAGTCGGTAGAAACCGGCCTGAGCGGGAAAGAAGCCGAGCTCGAACTGACCCGAGGCTGGGTGCAGCGGCTCGAATCGTGGGTGAGACGGGTACCCAACCAGTACTTCTGGTTCCATCGACGCTGGAAGACGCGTCCTCGGAGCTCAGGTTCCGCCAACACGGAACGGTAGCCCCCGACGAGATGTAATGAACCGGAGTCGGCCCGCCGGCGAGCACGCAGCGGGCCCGTAATCGGAAAGGAGAGCGGCGCGACGTGATATGGGTCACGCTGCCGATCTATAACGAAGAGCATACGGCGGGCGTCCTGCTTTGGCGTATCCGCCAGCTCTTCGGTGAATTGAATCGGGATTTCCGGATTCTGGCGCTCGATGATGCTTCCGAAGATGGAACAGTGGAAGTTCTCGAGCCGTACTCGCGCGTCATGCCGCTCACGCTCCTGCGCAACGAGCAGCGCGAAGGTCGCGGGCCAAGCCTCGAACGACTGATCAGGGAAGTCGTCAAGCGGTCCCGGTATCCCAAGCGGGACGGCCTGCTGATGATGCAGGCCGATTTCACCGACGGGCCCGAGGCGATCCCGGAGATGCTGAGACATTTCCAGGGGGGCGCCGACCTCGTTGTCGCTCGTCCGGCTGACGTCGACCAGGCTCCCCGCCCGATTCGTGCCGCGCGCGCCGGAGCCGGCATGCTCGTGAGGAATCTCCCGCTTCCGGAAGGGGTGGAGGATCCACTGACGGGATTTCGTCTGTATCGCCTGATCGTCCTCAAGCGAGCCCTGGATGGACTCGACGGGGAGACACCGTTGATTCGGCACAACGGCTGGGCGGCCAACGTCGAACTGCTGTCGGCGGTAGCGCCCTATGTGAGGCGGAGCGAACAGGTCGACGTGACGGTGGATTATTCACGCAGGTACCGCAGGAGCCGGTTTCGACCACTCCCCGAGCTCTGGTCCGTATTCCGTGCTTCGAGGGAAGTGCGCTCGGAGTCTGAGTTTGAATCGACGGCAGGCGAGACTGCCGAAGAACGGGCGGTCGGCGGCAGGTGAGAGCCCTCAGAACCCGGATCCAGAGGATGTGCAGACGGCTTGCCAGCGTCGGGATCGTCGGCGTCGTCGGCGTCGTCGGTCTGGCTCCCCTGGCGATCAGTCGGGCTTCGGGAATCGAGGTGCGACCAGCGTCCAAAGGCGGGGCCGCCCCGGGCAGGTCCGTTCACGTGGACCCGGATACACTGTATCCTTGGAGGTATCCGGTCGGCGAGCGGATGGAGTACTCGGTCACGTGGGAGGGGATCCGACTCGGTAGCGGCTCGCTGTCCGTCGAAGCCATTGATTCCGTCCAGAATCGAGCTGTTTATCGAGTAGCCCTCGAGATGGAAGGCGGACCTCCGTTCTACCGGGTCGAGGACCGGATTGTCAGCTGGATTCAACCCGATCCCTTCCGTTCGCTGCAATTCGCGCAGCATCAGAAGGAAGGGAACTACCGGCGCAACAGGAAAATCGTGCTCGACGCAGACGCTCAGACCTATACGAGATTCGATCTGAAGGACGGGGAGTACGTGCAGGACGGAAGAGAAGCCGACATCCCCATCCCGCCCGATGCGCTGGATGAAATTTCGTACCTCTACATGGTGAGGTTGTTGCCCCTCGAAGTCGGTCAGCGATACGAATTCGATCGGTATTTCAAGGAAGATGGCAATCCCGCCACCGTAGAAGTACTGCGCCGAGAGGAAATCCGTGTTCCGGCTGGTCGCTTCAAGACGATCGTGCTTCGTCCCGAAGTCGCCACGGACGGCATGTTCGGGGAAGGCGGCGAGGCGGAGGTCTACCTCACGGACGATGAATTCCGAATTCCTGTCCGACTGAAGACTTCGTTGATCGTCGGTTCGGGAAACATGTTCCTCACCGGGTATGACCCCGGCGAGGGCGGCGGTCTGATCGCGCCCGTGGAGTCCGAAGCCAGGGTGGGAGTCCATTGAACGGAGACGACGGCTCGGAGCGGGACGACCGCAGCCTGCTTCGCAGAGTCCCCGTGGCCGACCGACCAGACAAGGTCGAACCCGGCGATTTTGCAGCGCCGCCGGAGGCCGGAGGCTCGTTCAGAGCCTTCCTCGATTCGCTTCCCCACATTCTCCAGGCGGACGCTTTTCGGGCGGTCGCGAGTGGCGTCTCGGGTGCCGTGCGCAGCGATCGTACGTGCCTGTGGATGCTGGGTGGCCATGTCGTGAAGACCGGTCTGAACCGCGTGCTGATTTCGCTGATGGAACGAGGCGCAGTGACGAATATCGCCGTGAACGGCTCCACTGTGATCCACGATTACGAAATGGCGCGGTTCGGCGGTACTTCGGAGGACGTCGAAGCCGGCCTGACCGATGGCACCTTTGGTATGGCGCTCGAGACGGGCCGGGACATGAATCTCGCTATTCGCCGGGGCCGTGATGAGGGCCTGGGACTTGGAGAGTCACTGTCGCGCGATCTGGCAACTCGGGACGATCTGAAGTTCGCCGAGTTGTCACTGCTTGTCGCGAGCCTCAGGCTGGGAGTGCCGATCACGGTTCACGCGGCGATCGGCGCAGAGATTCTGCACCAGCATCCCGAAGCCGATGGAGCGGCGATCGGCGAGACGTCGTATCGGGACTTCCTGAAACTGTGCAGCGCACTCGAGGGACTCGACGACGGAGGGGCGGTGCTGAATGTAGGGTCAGCCGTTCTGCTTCCGGAGGTATTCCTGAAGGCGCTCACGATGCGCCGGAACCTCTCCGATGGCAGGCCGCGCAGATTCATGACCGCCGATTTCGACATGATTCGCCACTACCGGCCACGGGTAAACGTCGTGGAACGCCCCACCCGCACCGGAGGCGGTGTTGGCTTCCAGGTCACCGGTCACCATGAGATCATGATCCCGCTCCTCGCATGGGCGATCTGCGAGGAATTGGACGCTCGGAAGTGAGCGATTTCAGCCCACCTGAATTCAATTCGACGATCTTTGCGCCTTATCAATTGCCCGGGTATATTCCCGGCGCGATCGCCGGCCACGGCCGGCAGTGGATGCGCCCATGGCGTACCGGGCGACCGGGACGGAACGACAGCCCGGATCACAGACCGAAAGGAGGCAAGGCCCTTGAGTTCTTCGAAGTACAAGCCGACCACTCTCGAGCTCGCGCGTGATGAGCTCTTCAGCCACATCCAGCGTTGCGGCGTTCTCGAAGCAGAGGACTGCGAGCGCGGCGAATGGATGAACGATACGGTAGAATATCTTGGCGAGCGGTATCCCGATCTCAACGAGGAACAACTCGCAGAACTGTCCGCAATTGGCCACCGCTACTGTCAGCCTGCGATTCCGCATGGCGCGAACGGTTCGGGGGACGAGACCGAGGAAGCCTGAGATCCGAGGCTGAGACAGCACTGGACATTCCCTTACCCGGGCCCTGCGGGGCCAGCACTGAGTGCACGCGCGAACACTCCATTGCGCAGGCACTCATCGATCGACGGGCCCCCGAATCGGGTGGGTCCGGACCATCCTTGACCCTCGATCCTCAGATGCCGGCGCGGCGATCCATGACGTGTTGCTGACAGTGCTGCTGGCTCTGGCCCTGCTGCTTTCCTGCGCGTTTTTCAGCGCGGCAGAGATCTCGCTGGTCCGTGCGCGCCGAGAGCGACTCGAAGAGATGGCTGAGCAGGGCGATCAGGCGGCTCAGAAGGCAGAGCATGCCCGGCGCCACCTGGATCGCTACCTGCGAGGGGCCCGCCTCGGCATTGTATTCTCGGTGCTGGGGTTTGGGGCGGTGACCGTACAGCCGCTCAGTGCCGGGGTGTCCGGCATTCTCGAGTCATTCGGACTTCCTCCCTTTGTCTCGGTCCCCGCCGGGGTCCTGACGGCATTCCTGGTTCTATTCGCGGTCGTGCTCATGTTCGGTCTGGCCTTACCGCGCTCCGTGGCTCTGAGCGATCCCGAGAGAATCAGCCGGGCGACGGCCGGGCCGCTGGGGATGTTCTGTACCGTCGTCGAGCCATTTGTCGCACTCCTGGAGCGAGTCGAGGACCGCAACTACCGGGCGGACGACGCAGGTCGAGATCGACCGGGCCCCGATGAACTCGACGCATTGCGCCGCGGAACGCGCAGCGAGGGCGGAGTCGAGCGGGACGAAGAAGCAATGATCCACGGAGTATTTGAGCTGCCGCATACGGTTGCCCGGGAAGTGATGACCCCCCGTCCCGACCTCGTGGCGTTTCCGGAGGACGCGAGTCTCGACCAGGTCCTGGATGTGGCGGCCGAGTCCGGATTCAGTCGCTTTCCGGTATTCCGTCAGTCGATCGATGAAATCGTCGGTGTCGTGCTCGTGAAAGATCTACTGCGCTGGGTTCGATCGTCGGATGGGTCCGGATTCCAACTGAAGTCAGTGCTGCGCGAGCCGTTCTTCGTCCCGGACACGAAGCCGGTCGACGATCTGCTGGCCGAATTCCGGGATCAGAAGGTCCACCTGGCGATCGTCGTGGACGAATTCGGCGGTACAGATGGAGTGGTGACGCTCGAAGATCTGGTCGAGGAGATCGTAGGAGACATCTTTGACGAGCATGACGTACCGGAGGAGGAGATCGAGAGGCTTCCTGACGGGCGGATCCTGCTGGATGGTGGCGCTGGACTGGAAGACGTGATCGATGCGTTCGACCTGGAGGGAGTGACCGATATCGAGGAATTCGACACGGTCGCGGGATACGCGATCGGACGGCTGGGGAGGATTCCGGTGGCCGGTGAACTCGTATCGATCGGCGACGCCGAACTGGAAATCCTCGAGACCCAGGAACAGCGCGTGACACGGATCGAGTTGCGATTGCAGGCCAGAAGCTCGACGGCGGCCGCAGAACCTGACCTCGAAGCGGACCAGGAGCGCAGATGAACCTGGAATTCTGGGGACCGGACGACTACGACCTGAAGGCACAGAAGCACTACGAGGCCGGCGAAATGGACGCTGCGGTTCAGATCCTCCGCGAGGGGACGGCGATCTACCCGGAAGTTGCTGAGCTTCGCGTGTCGCTCGGCTATACGGAGCTCGCACGCGAGGAATTCGCCTGGGCGCGAAGTGCGTTCGCCGGAGCTCTGCGCCTCGAGCCGGATCACGAGGATGCGCTGGTCGGACATGGCGAAACCTTACTGAAACTGGGAGAGCGTGGCCGGGCTTTCCGTGCTTTTGACCGGGTACTGGAACTCGGGTTCTCGGAAGACGCGGACCTCATGTTGTCGGTCGGCCGGATTCTGCTTCGCGAAGCCCTGTTCGAGCGAGCGGAGCGATTTCTCCGACTCGCGGCGAGCGCCGACCCGAATGGCGCCGAGGCTCCGACGGATCTCGGCTCGGTACTGCAGCAGTTGAACAGGTTGGACGAGGCCCAGGAATGGTTCGAGCGCGCGCTGAGACGTGATCCTGAGAACCACGATGCCCGCATCCTGCTCGGAAACCTGGCGTATGAGTCGGGAGACCGCCGGGCAGCCCTGGAGCACTTCGAGCGGGTTCCGACCTCGGCACTGTGGGACACCTTGACGATCTGGCGCATCGTCGAGTTGAAGCGCGCATTCGACGAGTCAGGACCGGAGTCCGGGATCACGCCCTGCATTGACAGGCTCGAAGAGCTGTTCGCCGGAGTCATGCCGGAGGACCAGTTGATCGATGATCTCGTTAGCGGTCTCGCCGGGATGCCTGACGCCTCCCACTCCGTTCCGGGCCAGATGGATATGTTCAGACCGGGGGCCGAGCGGGGATCGAGGCAGGGCGACGAGCGCCTCCAGGACTGGGAGGGCATCGTCCAGGCTATGTGCCGCAGTTCCGCGGAACCCGAGCGTACCCTGCTCGAGTACATGAAAGACACCGCCCGTAGGATTCGGGTACTTACCGGAATCCGAATTCCCGATGACGATCCGGAGGCATTCTTGAAGGCGTCCGCGACCGCCGGTGTGCTGCACATCGCTGATTGAGCCGCTGGACCGGAAGAGAACCAGATGAAGGACAGCGTCATGACTCAGAGTTCGTTGAAGGACCTTCTGGCCCGACGCCTCGGTGAAGAAGGTGTCCCGATCGGGTCACCGATCGCGGTGGCGGAGCTCTACCGGCGTCTCGTGCCGTACTCGATATGCCGGGACGCGCTCGGCCTGGCGACGAAGGCCGAATACGACATGGCGTTGCTCAGACTTCTGGCCGATGACGGCAGCCTCGACGTACAGGAGCTCGCGCTTCGGGAAGCCGTGTCGCGAGAGCTGGCGTCTCCCGAGCCGGGCTTGGCGATCCTGCAGCGCTTCGCGGCATCTGAGGTTCAGTTGGCCGGGTTCGATGATCCACCAGAACGCGCGCAGGGGCCCTCGCCCGCAGCGCAGGCGGGCCCGCCGCCGATCAGCTACGAATCCGAGCGCTTGCCTCAGGATCGGATTCCGGGTCTGGACGACGTGGAATTCGTGCCCGAACACCAGGTCGCGGACGAAGCGAAGGAGCCGATCGACGCCACTATGTACAGAGGTTGTGTGGCGTGCAGCGCTCCGCTCCCGCGACGGGACGGCCTGCGATACTGCCCATCCTGCGGCGCCGATCAGCACCGCTGGCCGTGTGGAACGTGCGGCGCTCTGGTCGAAAGAGGCTGGAGATTCTGTGCCATGTGCGGTTCGGCACAAGCGGACTGAATTTGGACCGCCAGGTCTGCGGTAGACCGGAATGCTGGATGCCTCGCGGCCGAGGCGATACTTTCCGCCGTAGGTCAGATCTGGTCTCTCCGGCAGCACGCCGGGCAGGAGATTCGTTGTCGAGAGTTTGGGACCCACAAGGAGTGATACAGCTATGATGGAAAGCAGGATTCGCTGGACGGCCATGTTCGCGCTCGTTTTCGCGTTCGGCCTGTCGGCATGTGGTGGAGATGCAAACGGAAACGCTGCCGAAGAGGCGGTGGCCAAGTCGGTTGACGCAGCCGCCGAGGCGGTGGATGCGGCAAATGATGCGATCGCGGAGACCGGCGAGAAAGTCGCGGAAGCCGTCGAGACGATCAAACAGGAACTCCCCGAGGGCGTGACGATCGAGATGATCGAGCAGGGCAAGGCAGTCTACGGCGGAGCGGGGATCTGCTCGTCGTGCCACGGCCCGGCCGGAGCGGGCATCCCGAGTCTTGGCGCTGATCTCACGGACTCCGAGTGGCTGCACTCCGACGGGAGCTATGACGGAGTGGTCAAGACCGTCATCGAGGGTGTCACGGCGCAGGCCTCCTCTACAGGCGTTCCGATGCCTGCCAAGGGCGGCACGAATATCAGCGACGACGACGCGAAGGCCGTCGCGGCTTACGTATGGACGCTGAGTAAGTAAGACCAGGAAGTAGCTTCGGGCTGCATGCTGTCAGTTCAAAGAGGCCGGAGACCCCCTGGGGGCCTCCGGCCTCTTTCCCGTTCAGGAAGGTGATGGATGATCCGTATCGCACTGATCCCGGGTGACGGGATCGGACCCGAGGTGGTTCGTGAGGGTCGCCGGGTGATCGAGGCCGCTGCCGAAGCGGGCCTGGTCGAGGTGGCCATGCAGGAGTTCCCGCACGGGGCGGACCACATGCTCGCCACGGGGGAAACCCTGAGCGAAGAATCTTTCGTTCGCCTGCGCGACGAATTCGATGCCATTCTCCTCGGCGCAGTGGGGGACCCCAGGGTGCCTGACAACCGACACGCGCGGGACATCCTTCTGGGTCTCAGATTCCGACTCGACCTGTTCATCAACTTCCGTCCCGCCCGTGTCCGGCTGCCGGAGTTGTCTCCATTGCGAGACGCGGAGCACCGACCCCTGGACATCGAGGTGTTCCGGGAAAACACCGAGGGCTTCTACACGGGCTCGGGAGGCTTCCTGCGGCAGGGAACCGAGCACGAAGTTGCAATCAGCGAGTCGTTCGCCACGCGGCACGGAGTCGAGAGAATCGTGCGTGCGGCCTTCGAGCATGCCCGTACACGCGGGCGCCCACGAGTGACTCTGGCCGACAAAGCCAATGCCGTGCCGCACGTGTATGGTCTATGGCGACGGGTGTTTCAGGAGATCGCCGAGGAGTACCCGGACATCGAGTCGGATGCCCGCTACGTGGACGCGCTGGCGATGCAGTTGGTCAGGGAGCCGGAGGAGTTCTCGGTCATCGTCACGGAGAACCTGCTCGGCGATATTCTGTCAGACCTGGCTGCCGAACTCGCTGGAGGTATGGGCCTGGCCCCTTCGGCGAATCTGAACCCCGGGCGCCATGCGCTGTACGAGCCGGTGCACGGGAGTGCTCCGGACATCGTGGGTACCGGGACAGCCAACCCCGTGGCCACGATTCTGAGCGTTGCGCTTCTGTTCGAGCATGCGGGCGCAGAAGAAGCCGCCCGCAAGGTCGAAGAGGCCGTGGATGCCTCGCTCGCGGTCGGTATTCGAACCCCGGACACAGGGGGGACGGCGACCACTTCGGAAGCGGGCACCTGGATTGCGGACCAACTGGCCGGCGGCTGAGAGCGGCTTCTTGCAGCGGGCCGGCACGAACAACTGAATCAGCACGGGAGAATTCATGGGAACCATGGGCAGCGACCGTGAGGTCGTGTTCCTGTCGGCCATCCGGACACCGTTCGGAACGTTCGGCGGAAGTTTGAAGGACCTGTCGGCTACCGAACTAGGAGTCCAGGCAGCCCGCGCCGCCGTCGAGCGAGCTGGCGTGGATCCGGATGTGTACGATGAGGTCTTCATCGGGAACGTCATTCAGACCTCTGCCGATGCGGTGTACCTGGCCCGACACGTAGGCCTCAACGCCGGGCTGCCGGAAGCGAGCCCGGCCCTCACGCTCAACCGATTGTGCGGATCGGGCTTCCAGGCGGTGATCGATGGTGCGGAAGCGATCCTGCTGGGTGGGGCAAGGTTGTGTTTGACGGGTGGAACGGAGTCCATGAGCCAGGCCCCGCATGTGGTTCGCGGGGCTCGCTGGGGACTCCGCCTGGGGCCATCGACGCCGTTCGAGGATTCCCTGTGGGAGGCGCTCACCGACACGTATTGCGGGTTCTCGATGGCCCAGACGGCCGAGAATCTGGCCGAGGATTACGATATCAGCCGAGAAGAGGTGGACGAGTACGCCCTGCGCAGCCAGCGGCTCGCCGCAGCCGCTTGGGATGAAGGCCGCCTGGCCGAAGAGGTGGTTCCGGTCTCGATGGTGAAGCGGCGCAAGGAGGTTCTGTTCGAACGGGACGAGCACATCCGAACCGATGCGACGCTGGAAGGGCTGATGAGCTTGCGCCCGTATTTCAAACAGGACGGACTCGTCACCGCCGGCAACGCCAGCGGTATCGGCGACGGCGCGGCATCCCTGGTCATCGCGGACGCGGAATTCGCCGCAGCGCACGGCGTGGCGCCGATTGGACACCTGGTCTCATGGGCCGTCGCCGGAGTTCCGCCCCGGATCATGGGAATCGGTCCCGCCCCGGCATCGCGCGCCGCCGTGGAACGAGCCGGAATTGGATTCGACGACCTGAGCGTGATCGAAGTCAACGAGGCATTCGCTCCGCAATACGTGGCGGTCGAGAAGGAGTTAGGTCTCGATCGGGACAGGGTGAACGTGAACGGAGGGGCGATCGCGCTGACGCATCCGCTGGGTGCCACGGGTGCGCGGATCACGACCACGCTGCTCCACGAACTCCGTCGTCGCGGTGGTGGATACGGTCTCGGCTCGGCCTGCATCGGTGGGGGGCAGGGGATCGCCGTCGTGGTTCGGGTGGACGGCTGACCACGACGGTCCGTAAGGGGTTTCGGCGCGTTCCGGGATCCCAACCCGCAATGCTGTGCGGAACGGGATGGTTCCGTATATTTGGCGTCCGCACCTCGTTTTCACACGTATTGTTCTGGAGGGTATCATGGACGTCATCCTCGCCCTCATAGCGATCGGCGGAGCTGGAGCGCTGGCTACGAGCCTGAGAATCCTCCGCGAGTACGAGCGGGCCGTTGTGTTTCGTCTCGGCCGCGCGAGGCCGATCCGCGGACCGGGGTTGATCTTTCTCGTCCCGTTCGGCATCGAACGCATGGTACGAGTGGGCCTGCGAATCATCGCGATGGACATCCCGCCGCAGGACGTGATTACGCGCGACAACGTGTCCGTGAAGGTCAACGCCGTGCTCTACTTCAGAGTGCACGACGCGACGCGGGCAATTCTGGAGATCGAGGATTTCCTGTTCGCGACCTCACAGCTGGCCCAGACTACACTCCGGTCGGTGATCGGACAGGCGGAGCTGGATGAGCTGCTGGCCGAGCGCGAGAAGTTCAACCGCATCCTGCAGAAGATGATCGACGAGGGAACCGACGCCTGGGGTATCGATGTGACGGCCGTCGAAGTCAAGGACATCGATCTTCCGCAGGAGATGAAGCGGGCCATGGCCAAGCAGGCCGAGGCCGAACGGGAGCGGCGGGCCAAAGTCATCAATGCGGAGGGCGAATTGCAGGCGGCTGGCCGTCTGAAGGACGCAGCGAGATTGCTGTCTCAGCATCCGGCGTCCCTGCAGCTCCGATTTCTGCAGACCGCTTCCGAGATCGCTGCGGAGAACAACTCGACGACGCTCTTCCCGCTGCCGCTCGACATCTGGCCGCTGCAGAAGCTCATGGCCGGCGCCGCTACCGAGCGCGAGGAGGAATCCGAGACTCTGGAGGAACTCGAAGCCCGGGCCCGGGCTTCGGTCGACGCGGCTACCCAGCCGAGGGCCGACATCGAAAGCCGGCACCCGGCCGAGCTGCTCCCGGAGGCGCCGCCTCAGAATCTCGAGGAATTGGTACAGCGAGTCCGTCGAAACGTCGACCAGGCGCAGCCGGGAAGAAAGCCGGCGCCTCAGGAGGAGTCCGGGACCGGCGAGGACGCGGACTGAATGGCACGTTCCGATGCACATCCGACGCCTGACGATCTGATCCCGTGAGCGACAGAGAGGCTCCCGGCAGCGTTCCGGCAACAGCGAGGGTCTCACAGGATCAGCTCGAACGGGTGATTCACAGGGCCGCCGAGCTGCAATTCAGCCAGGGTGAATCACGCGACGACAGTCTCGAGGCCGCGGAAGTCCTGCGCATCGCAGAGGAAGTCGGCCTCCAGGGACGCTACGTCCGCCAGGCGCTGGCCGAGATGCGGGCGGACGCTCTGCTGCCCCCTCGTCCGGTGGACAGGTCGACGGCCACGCGGCTGTGGGGCGAGGCCTCCGTAGTCGCAGCCCGCGTCGTGCCCGGCGAACCCGTCAAGGTTCTGGGTACGCTGGCGACATTTCTGGCTGAGCGTGAGTGTCTGCGCTGTGTGCGGGACCGGCCAGGACAGCAGGTCTGGGAGCCGGCGTCCGACCTGATGAGCCAGATCCAGCGTGGGCTGGACTTCAGCGGACGGGGCTACGAACTGGCGAGGGCTCGCACGCTCAGCGTGATGGCACAGTCACTGGAGGAGGGTCGGTCGCTCGTATCGATCACGGCGGACATCTCAAATCAACGAATTGGATATGCCGCCGGTTGGTATGGCAGTCTCGGGACGTTCGGCCTCGGATCGGCACTTGGAGCCATTCTGGGCGGAGGTGCGCCCGCCCTGCTGGTCATTCCGGCCGTCGCCGGTGGCGTCGGCCTGGTGAGCACCTTCGGTACATCCCGGACCCTGGCCCGGCGTCGAAACCGGATGGAGTTGGCTGTACAGGGGTTGCTGGATCGCCTCGAGCGCGGATCGGGATTCGCACCCGAAAGGCCGACGCTGAGAGATCGAATCACGGAGTTTCTCGAAGATTGACCGAGGAGGATAGCGTGAGCGGTATACAGAAGGTCGGAGTGGTTGGTTGCGGACTGATGGGGAGAGGAATCGCACAGGTGTGTGCTGCGGCCGGATACGATACGGTAGTGCGGGAGGTAAACCAGGAGTTGCTCGACGCTGGTCTTGGCGCCGTTCGAAAGCAGTTGGACAGGGCGGTCGACAAGGGGAAGCTGGAGTCGGCGGTACGGGACGCAACGCTGGGCAGGCTGAGCGGCACGGTGTCGCTCGAGGATCTGGCGGATTGCGGCCTGATCATCGAGGCGATCGTCGAGAATATAGAAGCCAAGAAGGATCTCCTCGGCGTGCTCGATCGGCAGAGCCCTGAGCACACGATCTTCTCATCGAACACCTCCAGTCTCACGGTGACGGAGATGGGTGCGGCGACAGGACGGCCGGACCGATTCGTCGGGCTCCATTTCTTCAACCCGGTTCCGGTCATGCAGCTCGTGGAGGTCGTACGCACAGGCTCCACCTCACAGGAGACCTTCGACCGGGCGTTCGAGTTCGCGAAGTCGTTGGGCAAGGTGCCGGTCGCCTGCCGTGACAACTCGGGGTTCATAGTGAACCGACTCCTGGTTCCCTACATGCTCGACGCGATCCGAGGCTACGAGGAGGGAATCGGTTCGATCGAGGACATCGACACGGCGATGAAGCTGGGTACGGGGTATCCAATGGGACCCTTCGTGCTGGGCGATTTCGTCGGGCTCGATACCCTTTACTACATCGGCGAGATCATGTTCGACGAGTACCGGGACAAGCGCTTCGCACCGCCTCCGTTGCTCAAGCGGATGTACCTGGCCGGATACCACGGACGAAAGACCGGGAAGGGATTCTACGACTACTCCGGCGAGGAGCCGGTAGTCAGCGACTTCGTCCTCTGACCGGATTTCGGGTGGGGGCTAACGCCGGCCGTGTGCCCCCCGCAGATGGAACTGCCGGAGGCCGGTCTGCACCCGCAGAATCGCGTTGCGATCGGGCGGGGTTTCGCTGTATTTTCGGGTAATCTATGCCGATGTCCACGAGCGCTCCCGCTGGAGCATCGACCGAGGCTGCTCCGTCGTGTCTCGAGCGCCTGCATCTGAGAGATTTCCGGAACTTCCGGGAACTGCGGTGCGAGTTTCCGAAAGCCGGAGCGATCATAATCGGACCGAACGGCGCCGGAAAGACGAATCTGCTCGAGGCGATTTACTATCTCGAGATCTTCAGGTCGTTTCGTGGCGCCCCGGACCGGGACCTGGTGTACTTCGGCGAGGACGTATTCCGGATCGAGGCGGAGCTGTCCGGTGGTTGTGAGCATACCGGTCTGGCGGCTGCGTTCCAGCGCACGGGAAGACGAAAGAAGGTCGAACTCGGTGGGTTGGAGGTGGATCGCATCGGTGATGCTCTCGGTGCATTCGGCGCGGTGGTGTTCGACCTGGATGATGCAGGCCTCGTGTCGGGGGCTCCGGGCCGACGCCGCAGATTCCTGGACATCGTGCTGTCACTCGTGGTTCCTGGCTATCTGGCTGACCTGCAGCGCTACCGGGCCGTTCTCGGTCAGCGAAACGAAGCGTTGCGAGCTGGCCGGGGAGAGGTGGTCGACGCCTGGACGGAAGGCCTGGTCCGCCCCGGCGCCGGCCTGATGGCGGCCCGCGATTCATGGATCGGTGAACGAACGACTGGATTCCGTCACTATCACGAGGTGATCTCCGGCGGCCCGGGAGCGTCTCTGGCATACGAACCGGGGCTCCCGAGTGGAGTCCCGGAGTCGGCAGGCGTAGTCCGGGACGCCGACGTGGACTCGGCAGCAGCCACGGATTCATGGGAGGATCGGATTCGCCTCGGTCTCGGAGCCGGACGGCAGCGCGACATGCGCCGTGGATTCACCACGGTCGGGCCGCATCGAGACGACCTCGTAATCCGGGCCGAGGTGGAACCGGAAGGGCCGGAGCGGGACCTGCGAGCGTACGGCTCCGGCGGCCAGAAGCGTACGGCGGCGATCGCTCTGCGGTTGGCCGAGGCGGACAGCCTGCGGGATGCGAAGGGACGGGAGCCCGTCTATCTGCTCGATGACGTGTTCGCCGAGTTGGACCGGGACAGAGCGGAAAGAGTATTCCACCTGTTGGAGGATGGACGTTCGGGCCAGGTGTTTCTGACGGCCCCCAAGCCTGCCGACATGCCGTTTCGGGATGGCGGGCTGGCGCGCTGGAGACTCCGGGACGGTGTACTGGTGGAAGATGAGTGAGCATCGCGCGCGGAGTGCGAAGCCGGAGCCGGTTGGCGGCCTGGTCGGAGCGCTACTCGCGAAATGGGGGATCGCCGAGCGGGTCGAACGGGCTACCGTGATCGCGGACTGGGAGCAACTCGTGGGCCCGCACATAGCCCGCGTGTCGCAGCCGGTTCGGATCCGCGAAGATACATTGTTCGTGGAAGTAGAGAGTGCGGCATGGCGGATGGAGTTGAGTCTCCTCCGCCCGCGCCTGATGCGGCAATTGAACGCGGGCAGGCGCACCGGACGAATCGAAAAAATCGTATTCCTGCAGTCGGATAGACGGCTCTCGGAGGAGATGGATGGCGAAGAGCAACGGTAAGAAGGGCGGGGCAGAGAACCAGGAGGGCTACACCTCGAGACACCTGCAGGTGCTCAAGGGGCTGGAAGCCGTCCGCAAGCGCCCCGGAATGTACATCGGCTCCACGTCGGCCCGGGGACTTCATCACCTCGTGTACGAGGTCGTGGACAACGCCATTGACGAGGCGATGGCGGGATTCTGCTCTGAGATCGGGGTCCTCATCCACGAAGATGACTCGATCACGGTGATTGACGACGGTCGCGGCATCCCTGTGGACATCCACCCCACTGAGAAGATTCCGGGAGTCGAGCTGGCACTCACGCGCCTGCACGCCGGCGGGAAATTCGACAAGGACAGCTACAAGGTCTCGGGGGGACTCCACGGGGTCGGTGTGTCCGTCGTGAATGCTCTGTCCGAGTCGCTGGACGTGGAAGTGAAGCGGGACGGGCATGTCTGGACTCAGGACTTCAGTCGCGGGGTCAAGCGCTCCGATCTCAAGAAGGGTCCGAAGACGAAGGAGACGGGCACCACCGTTCACTTCAAGCCCGATTCCGAGATCTTCACGGAACTCCAATACCAGTGGGACACCCTCGCCACGCGCCTGCGTGAGCTTGCCTATCTGAATCGCGGTGTCGCGATCGTGCTGCGGGATGAGCGCCCGGAAGGCGAAGAAGACGACCGCGAGGAGCGGTTCTTCTTCGAGGGAGGCATCAGCCAGTACGTGGAATACCTGCGCGGAAAGAAGAATCCACTCCACGAAGATGTGGTCTATCTGCAGGGCGATCAGGATGGCACCGAGATCGAGTTGGCCATGCAGTACACGGACGGATACAACGAGGACACCTTTACCTTCGTCAACAACATCAATACGCACGAGGGCGGAACTCATCTCAGCGGCTTCAAGGCTGCACTGACCCGCACGATCAACAGCTATGCTTCCCGTTCGAACACGACCAAGAAGGGGGATCCAAGCCTGTCGGGCGACGATGTGCGTGAGGGTCTCGTGGCGGTGCTGTCGGTGAAGGTTCTCGAACCCCAGTTCGAGGGGCAGACGAAGACGAAGCTCGGCAACAGTGAGGTCCGGGGAATCGTCGAGAGCCTGGTCAACGACAAACTCGGCACCTGGCTCGACGAGAATCCGTCTTCGGCCCGCCGGATCATCGAAAAGGCCGTCCAGGCGTCCCGGGCGCGGGAGGCCGCTCGAAAGGCCCGAGACCTGACGCGCAAGAAGTCCGCACTCGAGACCGGGATTCTTCCGGGTAAGCTCGCGGATTGTTCCAGTCGCGATGCCTCAATGTCCGAGCTGTACCTGGTAGAGGGAGACAGTGCCGGCGGATCCGCCAAGCAGGGTCGGGATCGGGAGTTTCAGGCGATTCTCCCGCTGAAGGGGAAGATCCTCAACGTGGAGAGGGCACGGATCGACAAGATCCTGTCCAACGACGAGATCCGAGCCATGATCACGGCGATCGGAGCGGGTATCGGCGACGAGTTTTCGCTCGACCAGACCCGGTATCACAAGATCGTGATCATGACCGATGCCGACGTCGACGGCGCGCACATTCGAACTCTGCTACTGACGTTCTTCTTCCGGCAGATGCAAGAGCT
>JBDGUY010000004.1:0-32039 GCA_039585935.1 Gemmatimonadota bacterium | reverse complement strand
GCGCCAGACGGTACGAAATGCCTGGGCTGACATCGACGTTCAGCTCAAGCGGCGCCACGACCTGATTCCGAACCTCGTCGAGACCGTTAAGGGGTACGCGTCGCATGAGCAGGACACTCTCGAAGCGGTCATCCAGGCGCGGAACCAGGCTATCGGCGCTTCCGGTCCGGCCGCCACGGCCGCTGCCGAGAATCAGCTGACCGGCGCCCTGCGCCAGCTGTTCGCGCTCTCCGAATCCTACCCCCAGCTGCGGGCGGTTGAGGGCTTCACCGAGCTTCAGGGATCGCTGAAGGAGATCGAGGAGGCGGTTCAGAGTTCCCGGCGCTACTACAACGCGGTCGTACGCGACTACAACACCACGATCGAGCAGGTCCCGTCGAACATCGTGGCCAACGCATTCCGTTTTCAGCAAGAGGAATTCTTCGAGCTGGAGACCGAGGCGGAACGGGCAGTGCCGAAGGTCGACTTCGGCGGCTCCGACGGCTGACCGGAGGCCCCGTGCGAAGAACAGGTATCCTCGGGCTCGCCTGCCTCCTGGCGGTGGCGGGCCCGTCCTTCGTTGACGGACGCGCTCCGTCTCCGACACAATCACGCAGCTGGCACATCGAGGACTTCCATTCCGACCTCCGGGTGTTCAGCACCGGCGCCGTGGAGGTAACCGAACGCATCCGGGTCCGGTTCGATGGCAGCTTCAACGGGGTGTATCGCACGATCCCGGTCGAATATCGGGGGACCCGGGGATTCAACGTCACGCTCAGGCTCGACGTGGCAGGCGTAGAGGACGGATCCGGATCCCCGTTGCGCTACGAGTTGAGCCGTGAGGGGCACTACCGGAAGATCAAGGTCTGGGTACCGAATGCGCGAGATGCGGTGCGTACGGTTGTCATCCGGTACAGGGCCGAGAACGCGCTTCACCACTTCGAAGAAGACGATCTGGAGTGGGACGAGCTGTACTGGAACGTCACGGGTGACGAATGGCCGGTGTCGATCGACGCCAGCAGTGCCCGAATCCAGCTTCCGTCCGAAGTCACGGGCATCAGGGCCCGGGCATTCACCGGACAGTACGGTTCCGACGAAAGCGCCGCCGACATTTCGATACGCGAGGCGGAGAATGCGGTGGACATCCGTTCGCGTCGCAGCCTCGGGATCCACGAGGGCCTGACCGTCGTGGTCGCCTGGGACGCGAGGGCAGGTGGCGCGGACGGCGAATACGTGGTTCACCGTCCGGGCCCGGCGGAGAAAGCCCGCGAATTCCTGCGCTCGAACTGGCCGCTGATCATCCCGCTTCTGGTGTTCTTCCTCATGCACCGAATCTGGTCGAAGGTCGGCAAGGACCCGGATAAACGGCCAGTCGCCGCGAAGTACGAGCCGCCAGCGGGCATGACTCCGTTCGAGGCAGGGGTCCTGGTGGATAACCGGCCGGACATGCGCGACGTCACGTCCACCCTGGTGGATCTGGCCGTCCGGGGCTGGCTGGTGATCGAACAGGTCGAGGAGGACAAGCTGTTCGGCCTGGTGAAGGACACGGACTACGTATTCGACCTCCAGCGACCGCTGGCGGCTGCCGGCGAGCTGAAGCCGCACGAGCGCAAGTTGCTCGCGGCGATGTTCGACGGGGGGAGCGACACCCGGGTCAGGTCCTCGGAGCTCGAAAACAGCTTCTACAAGGACCTGCCGGGAATCAAGTCCGCCCTGTTCGATCAATTGGTCGGTGACGGGTACTATCGCAGCCGGCCGGACCGGGTGCAGGGTGCCTGGATCGGTGGTGGGCTGGCGGCAGCGGGTATCATCGCCGCGCTCGGGTTCGTGCTGGCGAACAACTGGGGCATGTCCCAGCTCACGGTGATCGTGGCCGCGGTACTGTGTGCCGCGATCGTCATCGGGTTCGGGCTCGTGATGCCGGCACGTACGGTCAAGGGCGCGCGTGCCCAGGAAGAGGTGCTCGGCTTCGAAGAGTTCCTCGAGCGCGTGGAGAGCGACCGGTTCAAGCGGATGATTACCGGGCCGGAGATGTTCGAGAGGTATCTGCCCTACGCCATGGCGCTCGGAGTCGAGAAGCAATGGGCGGCGGCGTTCGCCGATATCCTTCGCGAACCGCCGAACTGGTATCACGGACCCGGCCATGCGACATTCCGGCCCGGCATGTTCGTTTCGGACCTGTCCGGCATGTCGAACGCCACGGCGTCGGCGATGACCACCGCTCCCCGGAGCACCGGTGGGTCGGGAATGTCGGGAGGCGGTGGATTCTCCGGTGGAGGCTTCGGTGGGGGTGGTGGCGGTGCTTTCTAGGTTTTGGCTTGTTGGATTCAAATACGGAGGCAGGTGATGGAATTCAGTCTTTATTCGGCGGCGCGGCGGAATGATTGGACCGGGCTGTGCGGGTCCTTATTCGCTGCAGTCGCCGCAATCCTTGTACTGGCCGGCAGCCCTGGCGACGCGATCGCCCAGAGCTCGACCGGCGCCGTCTCGAGTGCCGCGGAGCAATACCAGGCGGACGTCGCCTGGTTGGCCGACGATGCTCGCGAGGGGCGCGGGATGGAAAGTTCGGGACTCGAGAAATCCGGCAAATGGGTGGCCAAGCAGTTCGAGGTCATAGGCCTCGAACCGGCGGGAGACGACGGATTCATCGATCCGTTCACTGCTCAGGTCATGATCCCGGACCCGGACCAGGCCGACAATCCGCATGGCGGGGAGCGGCGTGAGGTCAAAGCGTTCAACGTGGTGGGACGGATACCGGCCGATGCAGCCACCCGTCTTCCCGGAGCGATCGTCGTCGGTGCGCACTACGATCACCTGGGCATGGGCGGCCAGGGCTCACTCGAGCCGGACGCCGTCGAGATCCACAACGGTGCCGATGATAATGCTTCGGGTACCGCCGCATTGCTCGCCGTAGCGCGCGAACTGGTCGGTCGGAGCGATGAATTGCGCCGTGACGTCTGGTTTGTCGCATTCTCTCTCGAGGAGAAGGGCCTCCTCGGATCTTCCACCTTTGCGCGTGAACCGACCGGCGGACTCGAGATGGATTCGGTCTTCGCGATGCTCAACATGGACATGGTCGGCCGACTCACGGACGACAAGCTCCAGGTGCTCGGTGGAGGCTCGGCAGAGGAGTGGGTGGAGCTCGTAACTCCGCTCTGCGAGGCTGCGATGCTGCAGTGCACGATCGCGGGTGACGGGTTCGGGTCGTCCGACCAGAGTTCGTTCTTTGCGGCCGGTGTTCCGGTGTTGCATTTCTTTACAGGGACGCACAGCGAGTATCACAAGCCGTCCGACGATGCCAACCTGATCAACGCCGAGGGCGGAGTGCGGGTTGCCGGCCTGGTGAGCGAGGTCACCGTGCTCACCGCTGGTCTCGAGACTCCCCTCACCTACGTCGAGGCCAAGGAACGCCAGAGCCAGCGCATGTCCTTCAAGGTCACCCTGGGAATCGTCCCCGACTACGCCGGTCCATCTGACGGGGCTCCAGGACTGCTGCTGTCAGGCGTACGGCCCGAGGGTCCAGCCGGAAAGGCCGGGCTGGAGCGTGGCGACATCATCGTCGGGATGGGCGACAAGGAGATTGCCAGCATCGAGGACTACATGGTGGTGCTGGCCGAAACGGAGCCGGGCAGTTCGATGCCCGTTACCGTGATGCGAAACGACGAACGTGTCGTTCTGGAAGTAACGTTCGACGACTGACGACAGATTCGGTCCGGCTCGGAGCTGCGGGTCCGCCCGCGGCTCCGAACCGATCGAAGTCCCGGGGGACCCATGCTGACCTTGAACCGCATCCTCTTCCCCACGGATTTTTCTCCGGGCTCTGAGCGGGCGCTGGACACCGCTCTCGCGCTTGCACAGGAATTCGACGCTGAACTCCATATGCTGCATGCGGTTGTGCTGCACTCGGATGATCCGAACGACCCCGCGCACCATTTTCCAGACCCTGAGGAGATTCGGCAGCGCCTCGAGCGGGCGGCGGACCAGAGAATGGAATCCGGGATCGCTGCGCGGTCGGCCGGCGATCTGAGGATTCAGCAGAGCCAGCGCAGGGGCCTGTCGGTCGCGCCGACAATTCTCGAGCACGCCCTGGAATTCGACCCCGATCTGATCGTCATGAGCACGCACGGCCGTCGGGGCCTGGAGAACGTGCTTCTCGGCAGCGTGACCGAAGAGGTCCTGAGATTCGCGAACTGCCCCGTATTGACGGTCCGATCTGGTAAGGAAGCACCGGCGTTTCCTTCCACGGCGCCGATCCTCGTCCCCGTGGATTTCTCCGAACATTCCAGGCAGGCGCTCACCCTGGCACGCGACATTGCATCGACGTACGGGGCAAGTGTTTGCGCCCTCCACGTATTCGAGAGACCGATTCACCCGGAGATCTACCTTGGCGGCATGCCGCTCGATTCTCCGGACTTCCGCACGGTCGAGGGAAGTCTGCGTGAAGCGCTGGCGACCTTCGTGGCCGAGACGCCAGGGCCCGAAGTTCCTGCATCCCTGCATGTGGTAGAGGGGCGGGCCGTGCCCGCGATACTGGACTTCGTGCTGGATAGCGGGGCCGGCCTGGTGGTCATTGCCACGCACGGCCTGACCGGGCTGGCACATGTTCTGCTGGGAAGCGTGAGTGAAAAGGTCGTGCGTCGGGCCACGTGTCCGGTTCTTTCCGTCAAACCATTCGGGAAGAGCCTGCTCGGGTGAGCCTCGACCCCGGTAGTCCCGATGGACCGGAGAGTGCTACGCTGACAGCGCTTTACGAAAGTTCGCGCGCGATCGGCATGCGCGACTGCATCGAGGATCTGTTGGACGAGGTCCTGGACCAGGCGCAAAGTCTGATCAAGGCCGAGCACGCAGCGCTGATGCTGTACGACGAGAAGGTGGACCGTCTCGTGACAGCCTGCGTGCGGGGCTACGGTGCGCGAGCCGACGAGTTGCGGCGCAGGACGCTGACCCTGGGCGAGGGCCTGTCGGGCTGGGCAGCGTGGGAGCGCAAGGCGGTTCGCGTCGGTGACGTCCGCGAGGATTCCAGGTACCTGGAAGGCCTCGCGCAGGCCAGATCGAATCTCGCCGTTCCTCTCGTGGTCGGGAATCGGCTCGCGGGCGTGTTGAATGTCGAGTCCGAGCGAATCGATGCATTCTCGGTGGAACACGAGAGGCTTCTCACGGTGTTGGGAGCCCAGGCCGCGCTCGCGATCGTCGCCTGTTGGGTGCAACGAGACCTCAGGACCCGAATCAAGCAGATGGAGGCGGTCAACCGGATCAGTCGGCTCGCCGGTGAGGGCGGGGCGATCGGCGCGACACTGAACTCGATGCTGGAACTCGCGCAGGAGATCGTGCCTCGCGCTCAGTGCGCGATCCTGTTGCTCGATCCCGAGAAATCCGTGCTGCGAGTGGCGGCAGGCCAGGGATACCAGGCGGTGGCGCGCTACCTTGAGATTCCGGTCGGTCGCGGTGTCACGGGCCGCTGTGTGGAGACCGGCGAGACCCAGGTCGTAGAGGACCTCGAGGCCGAGGGAGAGACGCTCGACTACATCCAGGGAATTCCGGGAGCGGTTAGCGAAGTCGCGGTCCCCCTGCTGGCAGAAGGGCGAATCATCGGAGTGTTCAACGCAGAATCCATCGTGCGCGCCGCATTCGGAGAACAGGAGGTACAGACTCTCGAACTGGTGGCCCGTCAGGTCGCAAGCGTGGTCCGCGGCGCTCAGCTGCTGGAAGAGACCCGCCGGCTGGCCGTCACGGATTCTCTGACCGGGCTGCATAACCGACGTCATTTTACGCGCCAACTGGACGAGAATGTCCGCCGCTCCGCACGGTATGGGGAACGCCTGGCGCTGGTGCTGCTCGACGTAGACTTCTTCAAGACGGTCAACGACCGCTTCGGGCACCACGTGGGAGATCGCGCTCTGCAGTTGCTGGCCGGGACGTTGAAGGAAGCGGTGCGGGAGACGGACCATACAGCCCGCATCGGCGGAGAGGAATTCGCGCTCCTGCTCCTGCGCTGCGATCGTAACCTGGCTCTGGAGATCTCCGAGCGGGTCCGCCGTCAGATTCGCAATCTGGTGATCGAAGAGCTGCCGGAGATCGACATGGATCTTTCCGCGTCGGTGGGCGTAGCGTTCTTCCCGGACGACGGCGCCGATCCGAAGACCCTCATGCGAGTCGCGGACGATGCCCTGTACAAGGCGAAACGACGGGGGAGAGACCAGGTCGTTCTCGCCTCCGAACTGGGAGGGACCGGATGACAGAACGCCTGGCCGACAAGCACTGTGTTCCCTGCCAGGGCGGAGTTCCGCCGCTGGAGGGCGAGGAGATCCAGAAACTGGTGATGGAGGTCGGACGGGGCTGGAAGGTCATTGACGGGCATCATTTGTGGAAGCGGTTCGACTTTCCGGACTTCGTCTCCGCCCTCGATTTCGTGAATCGGGTGGGCGACCTCGCCGAGCAGGAGGGACATCACCCGGATATCCACCTTTCCTGGGGTCGAGTCGACATCGAGATCTGGACCCACAAGATCGATGGTCTGACGGAGAGCGACTTCATCCTCGCAGCCCGAATCGAACACCTCTGAGCGAAGTGGCCGGACTGCGAATTCTGTTCCTTGATTCGTGGCACCGCGACCGGTCCAGCGGCAGCGGATCGGCCGTCGCAATCGCCGGTCTGGCGCGTGGACTCGAGTCCCTGGGGCACGACGTGACGGTGCTCGGCCCTGACCGGGTATTCCCCTCCCTCGACCTCACTCGCCTGTTCTTCAATTCCGGCCTCGGCCGCCGACTGGCGCGCCACGACCCGGATCTCGTTGTCGGGTTCGACTTCGACGGCAGCCTGCTGACTCCGGGCACGATCCGTGCCCCGTATGTGGCTGCACTGAAAGGAGTCATGGCTGACGAGGCCCGGTTTGAATCCGGAGCCTCCCTTCGTCGGTTCAAGCTGTTGGCCCCTCTCGAGGCCCGGAATGCCCGATCGGCAGACAGGGTGATCTGTACGAGCATGTACAGCGCCCGGAAAGCGGTGCGGGCATACGGCCTTCAGCGCGGACGAATGCGGGTCGTGCCCGAGGGGATAGACGTCTCCGCGTGGTCGTCAGTTGCCGGTCAGGGTGCCGCACTACGGTCACGCAGTGGGCGCCAGCCAACGATTCTCAGCGTGGCGCGCCAGTATCGGCGCAAGAACACCGAGAGCCTGCTGCGGGCGTTGGTTCAGCTCCGCGTCTCCCGGCCGGACGTAGTGCTGAGAGTCGTCGGCGAAGGCCCGGAACTGGCCAGGTTGCGCGCCCTGGCGACTCAACTCCGTCTTGGTGACGCAGTCCATTTCATCGGGTCGCTCGAGGGAATCGAGGCGCTGCAGCGGGAGTACGCCGGGGCGGACGTGTTCTGTCTGCCGAGCCTGCAAGAGGGATTCGGCATCGTGTGGCTCGAGGCGATGGCGGCCGGACTGCCGATCGTGGCAGCGCGAGCGGGCGCGACTCCGGAGGTAGCTCCGCACGAGGAGGTGTCGCTGCTGGTCGCTCCTGACGACGACGCGGCCCTCGCGGTGGCGCTTGAGCGACTCCTGGCGGACGATGGGCTGCGACGAAAACTGGGTGAGGCCGGAGCCCGGCGCTGGCGATCATATGACTGGTCGAGTGTGGCCCGGGTCTTCCTGTCTGCCTGCTCGCCTGCCGACCTATAGCGCCTTCCTGAACGCACGGAGTTCTCGACTCGGAGGCGGCTCGACCCGGGTCCGGGTTGCTCGACCGGCCGGCTCGGGCCGATATTGGGCGGAATTTCCGGCAGAGGGTGGAACACCCGGACCGCCGGGCTGTCCAACGTCCAGGAGGCAAACCAGCCTATGAGCGACCATTCGACCACGGCCCCACCTCCGGGAGCCCTGGACCCTCACGACACGGCCTTCTTCGGACATCCGCGTGGACTCTCGACTCTGTTCTTCACAGAAATGTGGGAACGATTCAGCTTCTATGGTGGGCGGGCGCTCCTCATCCTGTTCATGACGGCCTCGCTCGCGGAAGGCGGCCTCGGGATGGACGCTGCCACCGCTGCGCCGATCTACGGGATTTACGTCGCCGCAGTCTACCTGCTCGCACTCCCCGGTGGCTGGGTGGCAGACCGGCTCCTCGGCCAGCGGAATTCCGTGTTCTGGGGCGGAGTGTTGATCGCCGCGGGGAATTTCTCGCTCGCGATTCCCGGCACGATGTTCTTTTACCTCGGCCTTTCCCTCATCGTCCTCGGCACGGGCCTTCTGAAGCCCAACGTGAGCGCGATCGTCGGGGACCTGTATCCGGAGGGCGGAGCCCGCCGCGATGCTGGATTCTCGATCTTCTACATGGGAATCAACATCGGCGCGTTCATCGCTCCGTTGATCTGCGGATACCTGGGCGAGACCATCAACTGGCACTTCGGATTCGCGGCGGCCGGTGTGGGGATGACGTTGGGACTGATCCAGTATCGCTACGGCTTCAAGTTCCTGCGCGATGCGGGCAAGCTGAAGGACGAAGCGCTCTCCACCCGTAGTCAGGCACTGCGAATGGCCGGGATCGGCGTCGGAGGACTGCTGGCTCTCGCCGCGATCCTGTACTGGCTCGGAAGCGTCGGGATTCTCAACATCACGATCCAGGGCGCGGCGCAAATCACCGGGGTGGTCATCTTCGGTGTAGCCGTGCTGTTTTTCGGATCCGTCCTGGCATTCGGGCACCTGGAGACCATCGAGAAGAAGCGGGTCGTGGTGATCTTCTTCCTGTTCATCGGGGCCGCGATCTTCTGGGCCGGATTCGAACAGGCCGCCTCCTCGCTGAATCTGTTTGCCGACCAGCGCACGGACCGTATGATTTTGGGCTGGGAGGCCCCGACGACCTGGCTCCAGGCGGTCAATCCACTGTTCATCATCACGATGGCTCCGGTCTTCGCCTGGCTGTGGGTGTGGCTGGGGACACGGGATCCTTCGATCCCCGTGAAGTTCGGGCTCGGCCTCGTACTGCTCGGCATGGGATTCTTCGTCATCGCCTGGGCCGCGACCTACACGACACCCGAAATGGCCGAGAGCTCTTCGATGGGCGTCTCGCCCGCCTGGCTGATCGCCACCTACTTCCTGCACACCTGCGGTGAGTTGTGTCTGAGCCCGGTCGGCTTGAGCGGTATTACGAAACTCTCGCCGCCCAAGTACGTGGGCCAGATGATGGGCACCTGGTTCATGGGTGCGGCGCTCGGCAACCTGATTGCCGGCCTGGTCGCCGGATACTTCGATACGCTTCCGCTGCCAGGCCTGTTCGCCTGGGTGGCGATTACGGTGAGCGTGGCGGGCCTGTTCTTCTTCGTGTTCAGCCGCCCGATCAGCCGGTTGATCGGCGGCCGCGTTTGACCTGCTGAACCACGGGACCCGGCAGGGCGCCGGCCCGGCGCCCTGCTGAGGACCTGTCGACAATCCCAGTTCGACTACGGGCCGGCTCCTGATCGGGAGTCGGCCCGTCTTTCTGCCCGTTCGGCACGACTGTTGCTCACGTGCAACAGTGCACGTGCGAGTATTTGTCAATCGGAACGGGGGACACTGTGAACGTGTTCAGCGGGATTGGTCCGTTCGACGAGCGGGTCGGCGGCTTCCGGGACGGAGGTCTGTACCTGATAGCCGGGGGGCCGGGGTCCGGGAAACTGACGTTTCTGCTCCAGGCGCTCGATCGGGGCGTTCGAGACGGAGAACGGGTCGCTCTGATTTCCGGCGCCTCCCCGCAGGAGATCCTCGACGAGGCCGAGTATTGGGGGCTAGATCTCCGAACTCCTTGGAAACAAGGACGTTGCATTCTCATCGGATTCCGGGGCGAGTTCTCCCGACGCGTGGTGCACACCCCCGATCCGGGCGAAGCATTCGCCGAACTCTCCAGGTTGCTGGATGGACCGGTGGCCCGCCTCGCGATCGATCCCGGGACGTTCGTATGGGACACGAGAGCCGGTCCGGTGATGGCACAGCTGTTTCTGGAGTGGATTCGCGAAATGGGCGCCACGACCCTGGCGACGATTCCGGAGGGACTCGACGAAGGGCATGGACCCTCCACGGAATGGGTAGTCCAGAGGGCACAGGGCGTATTCCAGATCGCAAGACATCCTCGCGGCCTGCACGAATTGAATATCGAGCGAATGATGCCCCCGGTCGACGAACCGGGACCGATTTCCCTCGAGCTGGTGCCGGGGGCCGGGTTCGGCGCTCCTACCGGGCGCTTCGACAGGAGACGTGGAGGAGCCCGGCCGGATTCCCGGCGACTTCTGCTCGTCAGGCTCACGGAGACGATACCCTCGGATCTCGAGGGCTGGCTCGGGAAGCGGTTCGACGTCGAAGTCGCGGACGACCCGCTGCGCGCCATCGCACGTCTGCAGGCCCATACCTTCGGAGCCGTTTGTGTCTACAGCGGTCGGGAGCGTGCCGATGACGCAGTCGAGACCTGCAGGACCGTGCGAGCGATCTGTCCCGCCGTGCTCCTTCTGCTGTCGGACGAGCCGCTTCGCGCAGTGGATACTGCGCGAGCCCTGGACGCGGGCTGTGACGACGTACTGTCCGGATCCGTCGATCTGCGCGAGTTGGAGTCCCGGCTCCGACGAGCGACCGAGTCCGCCAGGCGGGAGCCGGCGCAGGAGAGAGAGCCCCCTCCGGCCTCCGACGGACCGCTGGACGATTCGGAATTCACGCGACTGGTCTCCGAGCGGCTGATCTCGGAAGGCCTGGAGCACTTCAGCATCCTGCTGATCGTGGCACCGACGGGAGACGACGTTGCAGGCGTCCTCTACGACAGTGTGCGAGCCGATCAGGGGGACCTCGTGGGCCGGGTTCGACGGGGTTGGGGGGTACTCCTGCAGGACGCCAGGGCCCAACAGGCGGAAGTGTTCCTCCAGCGGCTGCGAGACTCCCTGGCCGAGAACGGCTCCGCGATGCCGTTGTCCGCCGAGATTCTGGCAGCGCCTGAGCAGTCCGAGCGCATCCGCGCGATGCTCGGCGACTGACGAGAATTCGACCGGAACCTGAATCGGATTCCCATGGCGCCCCGAGAGGACAACCGGCGAATACTGCCCTACTGGCTGCGATTCCTCGCAGTCACGGCGGTGCTGCTCCTGTGCACCGGCATCCTGGTACTGTTCGTCATGCCCCAGCGTTTCGTTCTGGAGGCAGGCCTTCGCGAGTCCGGGGTCAGCTTTCCATCTTCGGGAGTGGGGTTCGGCGCGCCGGAATCCGGTCCGCTGGTCCAGCCTCCTCCTCCGCGGCCGGTGGCGCGGGAGCAGCCGCAGGGGCCCGCCGAACGACTGTGGGAGGAACTCGGTCCGGCCCTCGAGGCCGAGCGCTGGGCCGTGGCGCTTGGCCTGATGGACACCTACCTGCGCGAGCGGCCGGCGGATCTGTCGATCCGGCGCGAGCGAGCGCGAACTCTGGCCCGGGCCGGGAATCTCTCGCCGGCGGAGGTCGCGTGGGAGCGGCTGGCGGCCGAGACCGGCTCCGTGGCCGATCGTCTCGAGCTCGCCCGAATGCTGCGCGACCGGGGACAATACGATCGCGCCATCGACCTCTACGAGGGCCTGATCGCCGATCTGCCGAACGAACCGGCTCTGCAACTCGAGTATGCCCGTACGCTGCTGTGGGCCGAGCGGTACCCGCTGGCGATCCAGGGTCTCCGGCGATACCTCGAGCGAGTGCCGGACGATGATGAGGCGCGCCTCGACCTGGCCCGGGCGCTCTACTGGGGTGGTCGGCCCGCCGACGCCCGGCAGGTGCTGGCCGGGTGGCCAAGCACATCTCCGGTCGCGGAACAGGCCCACGAACTCGACAGGGAGCTCGCGGCCGCACTCGCACCGCCAGAAACGCCGGAGCCTCCTGAACTCACGACTGTCGAACGGGCACGAGGTGCGGCAGCGGACGGTGACCTGACCGCCGCGGCCGGACTGTACGAAGCAGCTCTCGAGGCCACCCCGGACGATTCGGAATTGTGGCTGGAGTGGATCGACTTCGTCCAGTTCCGGCTGGAAGACGAACCGGGGGCCCGTGACGCCCTGCTCCTGTATGCAGAGCAATTCGAGCTTTCGCCTGAACAGACGTTCCGCCTGGCCCAACTTCATGCGTGGACGGGCCAGGAGTCCGAGGCGATCGCGATCCTCGAGGCGTTGCTTGCCGGACAGCCCGGTTACGCCGACGCCTGGACATTGCTCGGGGATCTTCGGAGGTGGAAGGATGACCCGACGGGAGCGTCGGACGCATATCGGAGCGCCCAGGCAGTGGATCCAGAGAATCCAGGAGCCGACGATGGCCTCGAAGAACTGAGAGTTCGCCGGGAAGCCATCGTGGCGTACAACGAGCCCAAGGGCTACGGACCGGACACGAATCTGTTCTCGGACTCAGATGAGTATCTCAGGTTCGATCTTGCCGGGGACGCTGCCTTCCGCTGGGGAGTGGACGCACTCACCCTGCGAGGCGGCTACAGGCGACTGGAGGGATTCGACGCCACGGGTCTGCTGACCACGGACGAGGGAGGGTTCGGGGAGGCGACGTACGCCCACTGGTGGCGCGAGGCGTCGATTCGGACGGCGCTCGAACTCGGAGTGGAGCATCTGGATGGCTTCGGCACGCAGCCCTCGGCGGCTGTGGAGGTACAGGCTCCGAACCTCGGTGGCTTCTCGCTCACCGGACGCCTCGAGACGATGCCCGCATACAGACTCGCGAATACGTATGAGAGTGTGGCCGAGCCGGTTCGCGCTGACCGGCTGTTCGTGGCGCTGTTCCGTTCGCTCGGCGACAGCTGGAGCCTGGGCGGAGCGCTCGACCTGGGAGTATTCGACGGAGCCGGCGAAACCAATCCGCGCTATTCCGGCTGGCTCACGCTGTCGCGCTCCCTGTCACCCATCGTCTCGGCAGAGATCAGCACGAGTCTCGTTGGATTCGGCCAGGCGGCGCCTGCTCCTGCCGGGCGTCGATTGTACTGGGATCCGAAGCTGTTCTGGGCGACGACCGCGGCCGTATCTCTGCAGTCGATCCCCGACCGGGGTTGGGGCTGGAAGGGCCGGCTCACGGCAGGCGCCGCCTACGACGATGAACGGAACCTGTCCGAGCCCGGCTGGGTGCCGCAATTCGGTGTCGAGGGCGGTGCGGTACTGCGCGGTGAGCGACAGGACCTCGGTTTGACCGCCTTCTACCGGCGGGGCCGTGATCAAGACTACAGCTCGTGGGGTCTCGAGCTCGTGATGATCGTGAGACCCTGACCATGGCCCGCGACCGCGCCCTGGGCCCGATCGTATTGCTGCTGATCGTAGTCGGTATGTCGGCGGCGTTCTTCTTCTGGGTCCTTCAGTCTCCCGACCAGGTCCGGGTATTTCTCATCCGCCTCGTGCTGATCAGCCTCGTGATCTTCCTGGGGATCCTGCTGATCCGATTCTTCACGCTGTTGTGGTTCGGGTTTCTGCAGCACGCGGAGCGGGACATCCAGGGTGACAGAACGGACGTCCAGCTGCCGCCGGTTTCGGTTATCGTGCCGGCGTACAACGAGGGAACCGTGCTGGAGAGGGCGATACAGAGTCTCCTGCGGCTGGACTATCCGGAGTACGAGGTTCTGATCATCGATGATGGAAGCCCGGACGACACTCTCGCCACAGCAGCAGCGCTCGAAGGCGTGTACGACGGCGTCCCGATCCGCGTGTTCACGAAGCCCAACGGTGGCAAGGCAACGGCCCTCAACCTGGGGATCGCAAACTCCCGCCATCCGTTCATCCTGTGTATGGATGCCGACTCGACCGTTGAGCCGCAGCTGCTCAGGCGCGCGCTGCCCCACTTCGAGGATCCAACCGTCGGGGCCGTCGCCGGAAACGTGAAGATCGAGAACCGGGACCGGCTCATCACGCGACTGCAGGCGCTCGAGTACATCGAGGGACTGAACATGCCGCGGCGGGCGCAGGGATTCATTGCCGCGGTGAATATCGTCCCGGGCCCCGTCGGCGTGTTTCGACGCGAAGCGTTGACCGATGTCGGTGGCTACGATACCGACACCTTCGCCGAGGACGCGGACCTGACGCTGAAGCTGATCTCGTCCGGCTGGAAGATCGTATACGAGGACCAGGCTGTTGCCTGGACCCAGGCACCCGAGCATTGGCTCGATCTGGTACAGCAGAGATATCGGTGGACCCGCGGCATACTGCAGGCGATCCGGAAGCGAAAGTGGCTGCTGGTCAAACCCGTGCCCGACTTCCCGCTGTGGTTGTCGGTGCTGGAGATGGGGTTTGAAGCCGTAGTGTGGCCGATTATGAACGTCTACGCTCACCTGTTCTTCGCCGTCGTGGCACTCCTGTTCGGAATGGGCGAATTGCTGCTGTACTGGTGGATCCTGCTCACGTTGCTCGACCTGGTCGCCGCTCTCGTCACCGTATCCATGGAAGAGGAACAGCTCTCTCTCGTTCCGCTGGCCGTAGTCTACCGCGTGTTCTTCATTCTCTTCCTCGACGTAACGAAGTCTTTCGCCGCTACGGAAGAACTGTTTCGCTTCGGGATGGACTGGGACCAGGTCAGACGTGTCCCCCTCAACGAGGCACCGGAGGCCGCAGGATGAATATCGTAGATCTGCTGGTGATGATCATCGTCGTCACGATCCTGGTTACCATATCGCTGGGCGTGGTCACCTACTTCGCGTACAAGCTGCGCCGGGCGCGCCGGCCGTCGGAGGACTCCGCGTCGGACTCTGAGTCCTGGTACTTCATCCGGCATGAGCCCCCCCCGGGCGAAGTGGAAACGCTCGGATAGCGCGAGCGAACCATGCCTCCGAAACAGGATCCCGTCCCGCGCGCACGATCGGCGGCCCAGTGGCTGGGAGGCCTGCTGTTGTTGGGATTTCTCGCGGCCGGCGTGGTGGCGGCCGCCGCGGCACTTTGGGAGAACGTGGACGTGCAGAGCCTGGCCCGACGCGCCGCCGCGGTGTCCGACGAGCCTCCGATACCGGGCGTAGAGCTCGAGGGGCCCGCCGCAGCAGCATCGATCCCGGTTTACATCGCCATATTCGAGAGTTCTGCCAGCGCGGGCTACTTCCCCGATTCGACATTCTATCCGGCCGCCGTTTCTGGTTGGGAGAGACTCGCGAGGGAGGAAACGAATGCCGTTTCCCGCGTGCGAGACGCCGCCGAAATCCGCGACTTGCCCGCGGGGAGCCTGTTGCTCGCCCCCGAGGCTGTATGTATGTCGGAACGAGAACTGAGCTCGATCCGACGCCACCTGGAGAGGGGCGGAGGCCTCGTTCTGAACTGGGCCACGGCCGCGAGGGACGCGGACTGCAGGTGGAAAGGCTGGGAGCCGCTCAGGAGTCTTACTGGAGCACTCGACCTCGCCGAAATCCCAGCGGGAGAAGCACAATTCCTGGCCGTCCCCGCTGCCCTTCCGGTATCGCCCGGTCTGCCTCCCGGCGCTCGAGTGGAGTTGTTCCCGGAACCTCACGTGGCGCTGCAGGTTCCCGGCCCGCACCCGTACTGGTCCGACTGGGCCCTCAACGGCGCGGCGGCGCGCAGCCCATCGGGACCGGACGCCGCCGTCGTGCTGCACGAGCCCCGAACGGGCGGACGGGTGGTGTGGTTCGGCTTCCGAGACCGACAGGCCGTTTCGGACCGCGACGCGACCAGAATCCGTCGGCTGTTCCGAAATGGTATCCGCTGGGCCTCAGGCGCCGTAGCGGCAGAGATCACGCCCTGGCCCAGGGGGGCGCGAGCTGCGCTCCTCGTCTCGGAGGACGTCGAGACCGGGTTCGAAAACGTCGTCGCCTTCGCTCGCGAGTTACGAGTGCGCGATGTTCGCGGAACCATCTTCCCGGTGTCGGAACTGGCACTCCAACATCCCGGGCTTGCTGACGCGATTGCGGACATCGGTGAGGTAGGCAGTCAGACGGCCGATCACGTGTCCCCGGCCGGGCTCCCCATGAAGGAGCAGGAAATCAGACTCGCCAGGAGCCAGCGTGAACTCCGGCAATGGTCGGGAAGCGAGATCGTAGGCCTCCGCCTACCGGAGGAGCGGTTCGACGAAGCGACGCTGCAGGCCTGGAGGAGGGCCGGTGGTACGTATGTCGCGGCGCTCAACCAGGCCAGATCTGCCGCCCCGGAGGTGTTTGCCACGGACGATGGTCCGGTCGTCCTGCTTCCGCGCCTGGTAAAGGACGACTACAACGTCTTCGTGCAGGATGGAGCCCGACGCACCGACCCGCTGCTGAGCGCCTGGCTCGAGGGTCTCGAAAAGATCGGGGCCCTGGGGGGATTCGGCCTCATCTCCGTTCACTCGCAGATCGCCGGGAATCCGGACCGGGTAGGAGTCGTGGGCGAGGTTATCGACAGCCTGGCAAACGGACAGACGGAATGGTGGGTCGCCACGGGAGCGGAGATCGCAGACTGGTGGCTCGCTCGATCCGAAACTCGATTGCAAATCGTGGGACCGGCTGACAGCCTGACCCTGCGTCTGCTCACTCCCCCGTCACCTGCCCTGGCCGAAGCCTGGATCGAAGTGAGTCTGGGACCGGAATCGGGACTGAGACCCTTTGCCGACGGACGCCCGCTCGCGTGGGCACCTACGGAGTGGGGCATCAGATTTCCGGCTGACGAACTGACTACCGGCGCAACCGGGGCGATCCAGCTCATGACCCCCCCCGCCGAATCCACTGCGCCTGATTCCGAGCCGTCGGACTTGTCTCTCCCCTGAGCCTCCGCGACCTTATGCAGTCGACCAGCCGGCCCATTACCGTGCGCCGGCATGAGGCGCCGTCCGAGGAGGTCGCCGTTGGGTGAGAAGGACTCCCGACTCGAGCTGGAAGGAGCGGAGCTCCGCGTATTTACGCAGGCGCTCCTGCGTGACGTGCGGGCCCTCGATGCACTGCTCGAGGGCGACCTGGTGGAACGAGGCTTCAGACGCATCGGTCTCGAACAGGAGCTGTTCCTGGTCGACGACCAGTGGCGGCCCGCTCCCATCGCCACGGAATTGCTCGAGCGCCTCGACGATCCGCGCGTCACCACCGAGATCGGCCGATTCAACCTCGAATGCAACCTTCGACCGCTCGTGTTCGGTGGTAGTTGTTTGTCCACGATCGAGACCCGGCTGCACGGCATCCTGGCTGCGGTCGACGCCCAGGCCCGGGATCTCGGCGCGCGAGTCGTTCTCACGGGAACCCTGCCTACGCTGCGAAAGTCGGACCTGTCGCTGGATAACATGGTCCCGGCAGAACGCTATTTCGCCCTCAACGAGGCCCTGACCCGCCTGCGCGGGGGTCCATACTCCATGCAGATCAAGGGCACGGACGAGCTGCGGATCACCCACGACTCGGTGATGCTCGAGGCGGCGAACGCCAGCTTCCAGGTGCACTTTCAAGCCGGTCCGGAGGAGTTTCCCCGCCTGTACAACATCGCGATGGCGGTTTCGGCGCCTGTTCTCGCAGCTGCCGTCAACTCTCCCCTGATGCTCGGGCGCCGATTGTGGCATGAGACACGGATCGCCGTATTCCAGCAGTCGATCGACACCCGGCAGACGATCTCGGAAATGCGGGAGACAGAGCCGCGCGTGAGTTTCGGCCGCAGTTGGGTCGACGATTCAGTGCTCGAAGTGTTCAAGGAAGACATCTCCCGCTTCAAGGTCCTGCTCGGCAAGGAAATTGACGAGGACCCGTTCGAAGCGATCGCCGCGGGTCGGGCTCCCGCCCTCAAGGCGCTTCAACTGTTCAATAGCACCGTATATCGGTGGAACCGGGCCTGCTACGGAATCAAGGACGGAATCGCCCACCTGAGGATCGAGAATCGGGTGCTGCCGGCCGGTCCGTCGGTTCTTGACGAGGTGTCGAACGCGGCGTTCTGGTTCGGTCTGGTGAGCGCTCTCGCCAACGAAGTCGAGGACGTCAGGCAGGAGATCCCGTTCGACGCCGTGCGGACGAATTTCGTCGCCGCTGCCCGGCACGGTCTCGACGCGCAGATGGAGTGGTTCGGTGGTCGTACGTACACGGCCCAGGAACTCATCCTGACGCAGTTGATACCGGCGGCCGAGCGTGGCTTGCGAGCCGGCGAGATCGATGAGGCGGATATCGAGCGCTACATGGAGACGATCAGGCGACGGGTCGAGTCCCGACAGACCGGTGCCGCGTGGATGCTCGGTTCCCTGGCGGACATGCAGGATCAGGGCTCGCCCGAGGAGAGGATGGCGGCGCTGGTGGCCGCGATGGTCGATCGGCAGACCGATCAGCTTCCGGTGCACGAATGGCGTCGTGCGAAGCTCGCCGAGAGCGGCGGCTGGAAGCCCAGCTACCTGCGAGTCGAGCAGTACATGTCCACCGACTTGCTCACCGTGCGAGAGGACGAGCCGATCGACCTGGTCGCGAATCTGATGGACTGGCACCGGATCCACCACGTTCCGGTCGAGGACAATGAGCACCGGCTGGTGGGCCTGGTTTCGCACCGGCCGCTGCTGCGGTTTCTCGCCGGAGACGAGGCACGAACCGAGGAAGGACCGATTCCCGTCCTCCGGGTCATGGCGAGCGACCTGGTGACCGTCAGCCCGGACACGAGCACTCTCGACGCAATCGACACGATGCGTCGACACCGGATCTCCTGTCTCCCGGTCGTGCAGGATGAACGGTTGATCGGAATCGTCACCGAGCACGATTTCATGCGGATCGCCGGACAACTCCTCGAGGAGATGCTGCGGGAGTGACCCGCTCAACGGCGGTTCCACCCTCCGTCCACAGTCCTGACTCCATCGGCCCCGCCCGGAGGATCGTCGGCAGATACCGTGGCACCCGGCCGGGTCCGCTGGTCATCTTCGTCGCCGGGCTGCACGGCAACGAGCCGGCTGGTGTAGAGGCGCTCGAACGGCTTTTCAGGGATCTGGCATCCGAGGCTCCGCCGTGCCGGGGAGAGATCCTGGGACTCGCCGGAAACCTCACCGCGCTCGCCAGCGGGCGCCGGTACCTGGTCACAGATCTCAATCGATCATGGACCCGTCGGCGGATCGCCTCCATCCGTACACAGCAGAATGACGAGGAGCAGAGGGAGCAGTTCGAATTGCTTGAACTCCTCGAACAGACACTGCGTGGGCGGGAATCAGAGGCGATCATCCTCGACCTTCATACCACGTCGTCGGACAGCATTCCCTTCTTCACGCTCGGCGACACGATGCGCAATCGCCGGTTTGCGCGGAGGCTCGAACTACCGCTGGTGCTCGGCATTGAGGAACAGATTCACGGTGCCCTGCTGGAGTACCTGAATGCCAGGGGCCCGATCACCGTAGGAGTCGAAGGCGGGCGGCACGATGATCCGGCTTCAGTGGACTATCACGAGCATGTGTTGTGGATCGCGCTGGTCGAGGCCGGGTGCCTCGAGTCGGCGGACGTTCCGCGCTACGCCGAGCGGATCGAGGCACTCGCCAGCGCGCGGGGAGATCTGCCGCCGGTGTTCGAGGTTCGAGCTCGAAAGGCGGTGGCGGCGGGTGACGGATTCGTCATGCGTCCGGGATTCCCGAATTTCGAGCCGATCCGGGCTGGACAGCCATTGGCGGATGATAACGAAGGCGAGGTCCTTGCCCCGGAGGACGGCCGCATCTTTCTGCCGTTGTACCAGGACCAGGGAGACGATGGATTCTTCGTCGTTCGTCCCGTGCGGCCGATCTGGTTACACCTGTCGAGCTTGTTCAGACATCTGCGCATGCACTCGCTGGCGCGACTGATGCCGGGGGTGCGTCGAAGTCGCAGGCGAGCCGACACCTTGATCGTCGATCGAAGGGTGGCACGCTGGTACGTGATCGAGATCTTCCACCTGCTTGGGTATCGAAAGCGGCGAGAAGCACTGGGATACTATGCATTCACCCGGCGTCGGCACGACCTGAGATTCTGATCCGGCCGGCACGGGTCACAGCTCGATCTCGCGATCCTCTTCGGCGGACTCGTAGCAGGCGTCGAGCACGGCAGCCAGCGAGATCTGGTCCACGGGACTCTCGATCGGCTTCTCTCCACGCACGAACCGCAGGAATTCCGCCCATTCCTGGCGATACGAATCCTGGTACAGAGTCCGCGCCTGTCTCGATGTCGGCGGAGTGACATCCACGATTCCTCCTACATCGCGTCGTGTAACACGCAGAGGCAACGAACCGGCCGTACCGTCGCTTCCCAGCACGTACAACTCGTGATGGTCGCGCTCGTCCGCGAGCTCCCAGCTTACTTCAACGGTAATCGTGACCGAACCAGCGACTGCCAGCTGGACGACGGCGCCGGTCTCCGCCGCGTCCGGCCGTCCCCAGGTACGCGCGCGCACCCGTTCCACGTTCGGGTAATCGAGTGTCCACAGCGCCATGTCCAGCGCCTGGGCCCCGAGATCCATCAGGGCCCCACCACCGGCGTGGATGCGCTCCCGGCGCCAGCCGTGCCGGGGCCTCGCGGACCGGCGGTTGAGCCAGGTCGAGCGAACGAACTGGACCGAACCGAGATCCCCGCTGGCAACGAAGTGCCTGATCGCTCTTACGTCGTAGCGGAAGCGGTGGTTGTTCGCGACGAGGAGCTGTCTCTCCGCCTTATCCGCTGCCTTGACCAGCCGCTCGGCAGAGTCGCGCGAAATGGTGAGCGGACGCTCACATAGCACGTGGGCTCCATTCCCCAGCGCCGCCTTCACCCCTTCCTCGTGCACATGATTCGGCACACATACCAGTACGGCGTCGAATTCGACTCGCGCGGCAAGGCTGTCGAGATCCTCCGCGACCTCAGAAATTTCGAACCGCTCCGCTATAGTCTGGGCCTTTGCCTCGTTCGTGTCCGCCAGGCCCACGACCTGGACGTCGCGAAGTCGCTTGAGTATCGGCAAATGGACTATCTGTGCCGCGCTTCCGGCACCGAGTACGGCTACCCGTACAGAGTTCGCCATCGGGCTCCCCGGAGTCAGAGTCGATACGCGAGGCCGAGTGCCACAGCTACATTGCTCGCGTCAGTAACCAGCGTACCACGAAGTTCCGAATACACACGCCAGTGCGAGGCGATGTTCAATTCGGCCCCGATCAGGCCGGAAATACCGGCAGTGATCACCATGTTGTCCAGAAACGTGTCCTTGATCGCTTCACCGTCGTTGTCCAGAAAATACAATTCGAGACCGACGCCCAGATAGGGCGCGAAGACCGCGTCGTGCAGAGTCCACTGCGCGTCCGCGCCCAGGATCCATGAAGTCCGCTCGAGGGTCCCGAGGTGGATGGAACCGGGCGGAAGGTCTGACACTTCCTCCAGTTGCTGCTCGAGTTCGCGCACGGAAGCGTCCGTTACCTTCGCATTCCACCACGCCGCGCGCGGAACGATCCTGACATACGGGCCGAGGAACCCCAGATCGACCCTTATTCCGACCCCGACGGTCGACTCGTTCTGGCTCGAATTCACCCAGGTGGCCTCGGCTCCGAACGCCTTGAAGCCGAGGTTCGTGTAGTCATAGTCTTCGAGCGCCTGCCCGTGAGCAGCACCGCTCGCGGAGACCAGGAGAAGTCCCGTCACAATCGCGATCGCCCTTCTCCGACCTTGTCTCATCGCCGTCCGTGCTCCCGGTGTGTCTCGTCGCCGCTCAGTATACCCTGCTCAGCCGGGTGCCGGGATAGTAGGTACTGAGGATTTCCGCCGAAGTCTGGCCTGCCCGAGCCCGGGCGATCGCTCCCCACTGGCACATTCCCGCACCGTGCCCGAATCCCCGGCCGTGCACTTCAATCACTCCATCTGCTTCGGACACGACATCGAAGTCCGTCGAGCCAAGGATCCTCCCGTCCAGATCGCGCAAGGCAAACCGGATGTCGAGCCTCTCGAGAACGAACTGGGAACCGGGTCCAAAAAACGCGACCGAGAAAACTCTCCCGCTCTCGGTGTGATCGGTTACCCTGAAGCCGTCGATCGGACCCAGCTCTCGCGATCGCTCACCGAACATTCGCGCCAGCTCGTCCCGCACCGGTCCGTTCAGCTCGTCTCCGGACCAGACGCTCGTCCAGCGATACCTGGGAGAAATGGCGCACCAGTCCGACCCATCAGGTGCCCGGTCAGAGACCGACTGCAGGTATGGCGCACCGGGACGGTCTAGAACCTCGTCGATCGCTGCCGTCCGCCCCCCACAAGTCGAATGGTAGTATGCCCTTATCGGAAGGCCGTCGAAGGTGAGGATCCTCCCGGCAGTCGCCCGAACTGCCTCGTTCGACTCCGGACGTTCGGCGTCGATGCCACCATACACCTGATCTTCGACGGTTCCGAAAAGGTCGAAGCCCATTTCCTGATGACCGTCGAGATGTGAGACGGCGTATGTGCGAGCGGCGACGGCCTGCGCTTCAATGGCTGCCAGTTCCTCCCGGGTTCGAGGCCCGATTTCAAGCGGTACCACCCCGCGGAGATATTCTTCCAGCGGCAGGATGTTGACCGCGGTTACCAGGGAATCTTCGACCGCGAGCAGCTCGAACCTGCCCCGGTACGGGCTACCGTCGATCGTGACCGGAGCCTCCCCGGAGGTCTCGACACGAAGAACATGCACGGTTCCCGCACCGCGTAGCTGATTACCAGACGCAGACAGTCCGGAACCCTCCCCGCTGATGCGTAGCGTCTCGCCGGGACCGACTGCACCGATCGAGAATCCGGTTTGCGCGTCGGACAGGTGGAGCCCGGACGCAGAACCGACCTCGACCGAAGAAACCCCCACGCGGACACCCACGCGCAGCACGGGCTCCCGTGCCGACTGCAGGCGGGCCAGTCCAGCGGCCCGTTCGATCGATCCGGACGCGGTACCCACCGCAGCTCCGGTGATCCATGCGACCAGCAGTCCAGTCGCGAGACGCCTGCAGCTCACCGCCCGAAACCGGTGTCGAGCCCCAGTGGGGCGAGCGGCAGTCGACGCGCGGCTGTCGCGGTCTCCCGGTCCGCGGTCGGCGCCGAGCGGACTTCGCCCACCACCTCGGCCTCGAGGTCGTAGTCGTGCGCGGACAGGATGTCTGCTTCGAGGAGCGTGCCGGGAATCCAGTCACGATCGGTGGATAGATATGTAACTCCGTCCACATCGTCGGCCTGCCCCCTCGTTCGTCCCTGGAGCCGACCCTCGGCCTCCCGGTCCACGATCACCTCTCTGCGTCTCCCGACTTCGCGCGCCAGGCGTTCGGCGCTGATTGCCCGCTGGACCTCCAGCAACTCTTCGAGTCGGTCACGCGCTTGCCCTTCGGGCACGAAAAGGTCTTGCATCGCCGCAGCCCGGGTGCCGTCCTGCGGCGAGAACGCGAAAGCTCCGAGGCGGTCGAACTCGGCTTCCTCAAGGAAATCGAGGAGCGCCCGGAAGTCGTCATCCGTCTCGCCCGGAAACCCGACCAGCACGGTCGTGCGAAGCGTGAGATCGGGAATCGCATCCCGGAGCCGCACGATCTTCTCGCGGAGTGTCGCAGCCCTTTCAGGACGCCGCATGCGCTCGAGCACTGGATCGGCTGCGTGCTGTATCGGCATGTCTATGTATGGCAGCAGTCGCGAATCCTCGGCCATCAGCTCGATCAGCGGATCGCGGAGACCGGCAGAGTAGATGTACAACAACCGGAACCACGGAATCGTCGTCTCGTCGAGCAGGCGACGCGTGAGGGTGGCGATGTCCGTTCCATCCCGCCACTCCCTGCCGAAATGCGCCAGGTCCTGTGCCACGAGATTCAGCTCGACCGCGCCCTGTGCCTCGAGTCGCACGGCCTCGGCGACGAGGGAGTCGAGTCCGAAAGATCGATGCTTGCCCCGCCAGAGAGGAATCGCACAGAAGGCGCACCCGTGGTCGCAACCTTCGCTGACCTTGAGATATCGAACGTGCCGCCGGTCCGTGAGCGGTACCCGTATACCGGGATGTTCCGGAATCGGATCCCCCAGCAGTCCTCGCTCGCGGAGGTCCGGAATCAGCCTGCCGGCATCCCGTAAACCCACGAACATGTCGATCTCCGGCAGGGATGGCTCGAGCTCGTCCCGGTATTGCTCCACCAGGCAGCCCAGAGCGACAACCGCCGAACAGCGACCCTCCTGCTTGAGGCGGCTCACCTCGAGCAAGGTATCGATGGATTCCTGTTTCGCGGCGTCGATGAAGCCGCAAGTGTTGACGATGATCACGTCTGCTTCGGAAAGGTCTCGCACCGCCTCTGCGCCGTATCCCGCAAGCGCGGCTACGATCCGCTCGGAATCCACAGTGTTCTTGTCGCAGCCGAGACTGACGACGCCGAGCTTCGTGTGGATGGTCTGCACCTCAGCCTTCGAACACGTCGGTTCCAGCCGGCGGCGTGAAGCTGAACGTCGAGTCGGGGATGTCCGCATTCGGCTGCAGATCGCGCAGCACGACCGTGCGCAGAGTCTCGTTCTCCTCGGTGATCTCGAATCGCCGCACCAGGAGACTCTCGGTATCCACCCACACTCGCACGAGGCGGTAGGGAGACTCGCCTCCTGGAGTCAGGGTGACGAGCCAGGTCGAGTGCCCGTCCACCTCCTCGACCCCGTCCAGTACTGCATCATACCCCTCGGCGGCCTCGTCGAAGATTCGGCCCTGCAAATCGACCATTCCCGCACCGGTCGTATTTGCGTCGATCGTGCTGCGAATCACCTGTCCGGGATGTGTGCTGGGGTAGTACAGCCACAGATTCGCACCGTCCGCCACGATCACGTCATCCGCCGGGTCCGTGAAGTCCATCTTGAACCGACCGGGCCCCTTCTGGTACCAGGTCCCGGTCCCCGTTCTCTTCCGCCCGAGCAGCGCGATCTCGATCGTCTGGTCGAACTGCGCCTGCATCGATGTCAGCCCGTCATACACCTGCTCTGCCCGGGAGAGGAGATCCCTGACTTCCGGCACCTCCGACTGCTGGGCGACCGCCGTTTGCGGTATCAGGGCGGACGATCCGCAGAGGACCCCCCAGGCCGCGACCCGACGGAACGACGTGCTCAGTTGGTCTGCACGGCCGGTCGGAAACCGGTTGAAGTTCATGCCCGACTTCCCTTCACCATGTAGCGTCTGTTCGGGTCGAATCGATTTCGATCCGCACTCGAATGGCGATACACCGGCTCGGAGCGAGCCGTTCCGCGAGTCCCCCGGGTCATTCCTGTGCCAGGTCCTCGCCGCGCATCATGGAGTCGAGCTGTTCGTGGGTTACCATCACCTCACGTGGCTTCGAGCCTTCGGGCGGGCCGAGTACCCCGGCCGAATGAAGCTGGTCGATAATCCGGGCCGCTCTCCCGTAGCCGATCTTCAGACGTCTCTGCAGCAGGCTCGTCGATCCGGAGCTGTTGTTGATCACGATCTCCGCGGCCTTGCGGAAATATGGATCCCAGTCCGTCAGTATCCCCTCGCCCACATCGACCTGGCTTTCCTCGATCTCCAGCTCCCGCACCTCATCGAGGATGTCAGTCTCATCCTTCGGCAGCTCGTCGGCATCAGGTGCCGCTCGTTGCTCCCGATACCAGCCGACCAGGGCCTCCGTCTCGGCGGTCGACAGGAATGCGCCCTGAATGCGATGCGGATCCGATTCCCCTGCCGGAAGAAACAGCATATCGCCATTACCCAGAAGGCTTTCCGCTCCGTTCTGATCAAGAATCGTGCGACTGTCTGTCTTCGACGCGACCCGGAACGCGACGCGGCAGGGGAAGTTCGCCTTGATCAGACCGGTAATCACATTTACCGATGGCCTCTGCGTGGCCACGACCAGGTGGATTCCGACGGCCCGCGCCTTCTGCGCGAGCACCGCGAGAGGTGTCTCGACCTCCGCCTGGACCGTCATCATCAGGTCAGCGAGCTCGTCGATCAGCAGCACGATGTAGGGGAGCGCGCCCTCGGCGTACAGTCCCTTACCCCAACCCGGAGGTTTCACGATCTCATCGCCGCGTTCGACCCTGCGGTTCAGCTCCACGATGTTCCGACAGGCATTGGCCGACAGGATCTGATAGCGGCGGTTCATCTCGAACACGGCCCAGCGGAGGACCGCCGCGGCATCGTGATTGTCCGTGACGACCGGGTGCCTGAGATGCGGCAGATCGTTGTACACGATGAGTTCGACCATCTTCGGATCGACCATCAGCAGTCGCAGTTCGCCGGGCGTGTATCGATAGATCAGACTGGTCACGATCGTATTGATACACACAGACTTACCGGACCCCGTGGCGCCCGCGATCAGCATGTGCGGCATCTTGGCCAGGTCGGTCGTGTAGGGATTCCCGGCCAGGTCACGTCCCATCGCCAGCGGCAACTGCGCCCTGGAGCGACGGTATGTCGGAGCTTCCAGGATCTCGCGCAGGTGCACGATCTCGGGTTCCGGATTCGGGACTTCCACTCCCACGGCACCCTTGCCGGGAATCGGAGCGACGATCCGGACCGAGGGTGCCTTCATGGCGAGTGCCAGGTCATCCGCCAGAGCAGCGATCTGTCCGACCTTCACTCCGGCAGCAGGCACCACCTCGAACTGGGTGACCACCGGCCCGGTGGTCCAACCGCCGATCTTTCCTTCTACGCGGAAGGTAGCCAGCTTCTCGATCAGGATCGCCCCGAGGCGCTCGAGCTCCGACCTGGCGATCCCGTGGCCACGTCCCCCGGGCAACGTCAGCAGATCGAGAGGCGGAAGCTCGCTCCGAGACGGATCGCCCGAGTCCGAGAGATCCGGGCCGTCCGGACTATCGGCCTCCGCGACCTCGGTCTTCTTCGTCTTCTTCCGCTTCGTCGGCTTCTTGCCGGTCTCGGCAGGGCTTCCGGCTGACGGCTCATCTTCCGGAGCCGTTTCGGATGGCGCGTCCGCCTCCGCGGTACGGCCCCAGGGGCTGTCTGAGTCGACATCACGCACCATCAGCGATGGTACGACGTCCCTGGCCTTCGCGGCGACGACTACTGCACCGCGACCGAGTGCGCCCATGCCCCGGTTGACGCCGCGCGCAGCCGAGCCGGCGCTCTCCGCGGGAGACCAACCGAATGCGAGCACTGTGAGGGCCAGGAGAATCGAGCCGACGATCAGCGCCGCTCCGATCGTTCCAAACACTCCGACGAGCAATCCGCCGACCTGCGTGCCCAGCCACCCGGCGCCCGTCGATTCCCGACCCAGCGCCGAGCCGACCATCCACCAGGCCGACGGAACGAACGACAGGGCGCCGCCGATAAACACTGACCATCGAACAGCCGTTTCGCGGCCGATCACACCGAGCCGCTCCATGCCCCAGGTGAATGCAGGTACGGACACGAGAATGGAAGTGCCCCCGAACACGAAGGCGAGCCCGGTATAGAGATATCTGCCGGCTGGACCTATGAGATTCGGATCGGCGACCCCGCCGCGCAGGATCGGTGGAAGGATTGCGAGGACGAGCAACACCCCCAGACCAAGTAATCCTACGCCGAGGGCCTCCGCCTGGTGTTTCTCGTTCACGGGTGTCGCCGGGCCGGGATCAGTCGGACACCGGGCCGCCAGCGGCCTCCTGATCCTTCATGCGGGCCAGGAATCCCGTGTCCACCCGTCCCGCGGCGAACTCTGGATGTCGAAGCACGCTCGACAGGAACGGTATCGTGGTGTGCACGCCCTCGACAATGAACTCCTCGAGTGCCTGAAGGGCCCTCCCGATCGCCTCCTGGCGTGTGCTCCCCTGGGCGATCAGCTTGCCGAGCAGAGAGTCGTAGTACTGCGGCACCCGGTACCCCGCATAGACGTGTGTATCGATCCGGATACCCGGTCCGCCCGGCGCGTGAAACGCCGTGATCGTCCCCGGCGACGGCCGGAAGTCCTTCTCCGGGTCTTCCGCGTTGATTCTCAATTCGATCGCGTGTCCGCGCAGTTCGGGCGGCTCCGAGAGACGCAGTTCGATGCCCGCCGCAGAGCGAATCTGCTCCTTCACCAGGTCCACTCCCGTCACGACCTCCGTGACCGGGTGCTCGACCTGAATGCGGGTATTCATTTCCATGAAGTAGAACGATCCGTCGGCACTGAGCAGAAACTCCACCGTACCGGCATTGGAGTAGCCGATCGCGGCAGCAGCCCGAACTGCCGCTTCACCCATGGCTGCCCGGAGCTCGGGTGTGAGCGCCGGACTGGGAGCTTCTTCGATCAGTTTCTGGTGTCTCCGTTGGACCGAGCAGTCCCGTTCGCCGAGATGTACGACATTGCCGTGTCGATCCCCCAGGATCTGGATCTCGACGTGACGAGGCCGGTCGACGAATCGCTCGAGGTAAACTCTCGCATCGTTGAAGGCCGCGGCCGCTTCATTCCGGGCCATCGCGTACGTATTCTCGATCTCATCGGCCGACTCGGCGACTCGCATTCCCTTGCCGCCACCGCCGGCTGCCGCCTTCACGATCACCGGGTAGCCGATGCGCTCGGCCTCCGTCCGCGCTTCCTCAGCCGACTCGAGTGCCCCTTTCGACCCGGGAACGACCGGAACCCCGGCTTCGATCATTGTCCGCCGCGCTTCCGCCTTGTCCCCCATGCGGCGGATCTGGTCTGCTGTCGGTCCGATGAACACGAGCCCGGACCGCTCACAGATCTCGGCGAACTCGGCGTTCTCGGCGAGAAAGCCGTATCCCGGATGAATCGCGTCCGCACCCGTGATTTCGGCCGCGGCTACGATCCTGGGGATGTTCAGATAGCTCTCGCGGCCCTGGGGAGGGCCGATGCACACGTCCTCGTCGGAGAACCTGACGTGCAGGGAATCCCGATCCGCCTGCGAGTACACGGCGACGGTCTGAATTCCGAGCTCTCGACAGGCCCGGATCACGCGGAGGGCGATCTCCCCGCGGTTGGCGATGAGGATCTTATCTAACACGGTGGCCAGTAGTTCAAGCCGGCTCGATGCGGAACAGGACCTGCCCGTATTCCACCGGATCCGCGTTCTCCACGCAGATCTCGCGGATCGTTCCGCTGACCTCGCATTCGAGCTCGTTCATCAGCTTCATCGCCTCGAGGATACAGACGGTCTGCCCCGCCGAAACGCGATCCTCGACCTCGACGTACGGCGGCGCGTCGGGCGCCGGGGCACGATAAAACGTACCGACCATCGGCGAGGGCACCTCCAGAAGTGCCGGCCCGACCGGTGTTTCCTCGTCAGTCGCAGACACCTCGGCCGGTTCGCCCGCCGGCAGTGCCGCCGCGGGAGCCGCGATCGGCGCACCAGCGGACGGCGGGGCCACGTGACCGGAACCGGATCCGGCGATGACCTGAACCGTCGGGGACTTGGATAGCCGGATTCGAGTTCCGATTCCCTTGGAGATCTCGATCGAGTCGAGTCCCGACTCGTCTACCATCTCGATCAGCTTCTGCAACCAGGCAAGATCGATCATCGGTTCACGCGTTCGAGATATTTGTCGACCGTGCGATCCACCTTCAATACATCTCCCTGCTCGATGAACAGGGGGACCTGGACCACGGCACCAGTGGCGAGCTTTGCCGGTTTCGTACCGCCCTGCGCAGTGTCACCGCGCAAACCCGGGTCGGTTTCGACGACTTCCAGCTCGACGAACTGCGGCAACTCTACCGTGAGCACCGCACCTTCACGGGTCAGACCCTCGCACTCCATGTTCTCCTGAAGATATTTGAGCTGATCCTCGCCTATCGTGTCTCGACTCAGCGGGATGCTCTCGTAGGTCTCCATGTCCATGAAGTAGAACAGGTCCCCGTCCGAATAGGAGTACTGGATCGGCCGACGGACGAGACGGACTTCGTTTACCTTTTCGCCAGCCCTGAACGTTCGCTCCACAACGGCTCCGCTGAGGACGTTCTTGAGCTTGGTCCGCACGAAAGCGCCACCCTTCCCCGGCTTCACGTGCTGGAAATAGACGATCTGCAACAGGGTTCCGTCCGCATCGATCGTCATGCCATTTCGAAAGTCTGATGTATCTGCCATTCGTTCCGCGTCAGATTTCCAGGAGTCCCGTGGACGCCTCGCCGAGGACCCTGCAGCCAAAGGCCTCGACAACGACATCCTGCTCGATTCGAATTCCTCCTCGCCCGGGAAGATACACGCCGGGCTCGATCGTGACCACATTTCCCGCGGCCAGCGGCCGTTCCTCGAGTCTGTGTACTCTGGGGGACTCGTGGACCTCGAGCCCGAGTCCGTGTCCCGTGCTGTGGCCGAACCGGTCGGCGAGTCCGAGCTCAGCCAGGAAGTCACGGGCCGCAGCATCGACCGACGAAGCCGGAATCCCCGCCGATACCGCCGCTATCGCACGGGCGCAGGCCTCGTCCACGGCGGCGTGGAGCTCGCGCTGCCACGACTGCGCCGGCCCGACCACCATCACCCGGGTAAGGTCAGAGCAGTACCCATCGACTCTGGCCCCGAAGTCCAGCAGCACGAGGTCTCCGGCACGCAGCGAGCGGTCCCCCGGTCGCGCATGCGGCAGCGCCGACCTGGGACCAAATGCCACGATCGGCTCGAAAGGGAGAGAATCCGACCCGGCTCTTCGCAGTCGGTATTCGAGATCGGCAGCGACTTCGACTTCTGTCCGGCCAGGGCGAATCTCGCTCACGATCTCTGACAGGACCTGTTCCGCCAGTGCTACGGCGCTCTCGATCCGCGCCAACTCCCCGGATTCTTTGACCGTTCGCAGCTCCTCGACCGGTGCCCCGGCGGCATCCCATACTACGGTGTCACAGCGGGCGCCGAGCTCCTGTCGATCTCGCACCGTAATCGCAGCTGGCTCGAAGCCGATTCTTCTGCCTGGCAGCTCCTCCTCCAGACGTGAGGCCAGCTCGTCGAACAGACCATCATTGATGATCGCGAGGGCCACGCCCGGTCCGATCTCTTCGCGTGCCTGAATCTCGTAGCGGAAGTCGGTGAACAAGGTCGCGACGCCGGGCTCGACGAGGAGAAGGGCACTCGAACCGGTGAAACCGCTCAGATACCGAATGTTCGGAAGATGAGACACGAGGAGGCCATCCAGCCTCTCGTCGTGGAGGCGGTCGCGGACCCGGCGGAGCCGTGATTCGCCACTGTCTGCAACGGCTACGAGGTTCACCCGGTGGTCCGAATTCCGTCGAGCAGACCGTCCAGACCGAACAGGTAGCTGCGTGCCCCGAACCCGGCGACTACCCCCAGGGCAACGTCCGACAGCAGAGATCGGTGCCGGAACGGCTCACGGGCGTAGATGTTGGTCAGGTGAACTTCCACGAAAGGTTTGCGGCTCGCGACCAGCGCATCTCGCAGTGCGACGCTGGAGTGGGTCAGCCCGGCTGCGTTCACCAGCCAGCCGTCGACGTCCTCTGACAGCTTCTGGATCTGATCGACGAGTTCGCCTTCATGATTCGACTGACAGCTCTGGATCTGAGCGCCGAGTTCGGAGCCACGGACTTTCAGTTGCTCGTCGATCTCCGAAAGCGTCACGGTTCCGTACAGCTCGGGCTCGCGCGTTCCCAGTAGATTCAGATTCGGACCGTGCAATACGCAGATTCGCATACGCTCAACCTCGCAACCCGCGAAGCCACTCCTCCAGCACGGGCCTTGCCTGCGGCGGCTCTTCGACGGGCTCGGGCGGCACGGGCGGAGGCTCGGGCAGTCGATCCACGAGAGCCTCACCCGCCCGAAGTAGTTCGGTCAGTTCCTCAGCAGCGGGAATCGATGCCGGCCCGGCCGGCTCGGGCTCGGGCTCGGGTTCCGGCAGTTCCTCCTCCCCGGACTCCGAACTGGATTCCGCAGCACGCGCCGCACCCCGGGCCGCACGCATTCCCAGCACGGCGTCGAGGCCATCGCGCAGAGTCTCGTCGTCCGGCCGGTCTCGCATCAGTTCCCGATAGATCGCCTCGGCTTCATCAATCAGGCCCTGCCGAGCGTACAATTCGGCCATCGTTCGCGTAAGCAGATCAGCGTCATCGTCGGATTCTGCATCAGCGATCGACTCACCGTCCGGTTGCGTGACATCCTGCGTGGCCGGCGGCTCGAACCACCACGCATCCTGTACGGCCGGCTCCACGGTCGCAGTGCCACCCGGAGCATCGACTTCGAGTACGTCGTCCTCGAACGCGTCCAGTTCCGGGGTTTCCAGGGGATCGGTCAGGGCCGCCGAGTTCTCGTCCCACTCCTCGACCGGACTCTCGGCAACCGGCTCCAGCGGTTCTCCCGACTTCACTTCCAGCTCCCGGGCAGACTCCATGCC
>JBDGUY010000003.1:0-31372 GCA_039585935.1 Gemmatimonadota bacterium | reverse complement strand
GTCCGCCATCGACAGGAAGTCATCCGCAGAAACCAGGAACAGAGGAGACGCTTCGCCGCGGAATCTCCGTTCGTGACATGCAGCAAAGGCGTGCCTTTCTCCTTCACGCGACGTAGACTCGAAGCGTTCCGTGCCCCGCGGCACCTCCCGCCAGCGGTTGCCGACTCTTCCGCACAGGACTCGAGTCCGAAATGCGCCAGTCCGAGAATCGCTCGCCAATGCAGACGCTGCCGAGAGTCACCCTCCAGCATGTCTGTCCGGCGTGCCTGCGCGGCCCCCTGTTCCGAGAGAGGTACGAGCTCCACGAATTCTGCGTCGAATGCGGACAGAATCTGGTCGGCACTTACGGCGCACAGTACGGTGGCCCGATGGTTCTCGGCTATACGCTCGGCGGCGCAGCCGGAGTGTCAACGATTCTGCTGCTCTTTCTCCTTATCGGTCCGTCGACCTGGGCCGTATGGGCCGGTCTCGCAATTACGATCGTCACGGTGCTTCTCACCTTCAGACACTGTAAGGCCGCCTGGACCTGGCTGTTGTATCACACGGGACAATTGCCGGGACACGGCTCTCGCACGCCAGCCAGCTGATCTGCCTCGGATCTGCCATGGTCTCCCGGCAGCGAACCGTGCGGTAAATCATGCACAGCGCGTCAAATGACCACTCGTACCTTCTGAATTTGCACCGATCCGCATACGCGCTTCAAATCTTGTTTTAACAGATTGTTATATACGTTTATCTAATCTGTTTTCTTCTGGACGCCCGAATAGGCACCCCCCTTGCGAGAGCAGAGGAGTCGGATCGCAGGTACAGACGAATCCCGGGGGGAAAACGAACATGATTGCGAATCGCTACAGGACGTTTCGATGGGCGCTGATACCCGTGCTCGTACTCACCGCGTGTGATCCGCCATTCCGCGGAGAGGACGTGATCCTGAGCGTGACGGATGCGGACGCCCCGGACGTCAGCAATGTGACGCTGACCCCGGTTACGGCCTCCCCGGGCACGCAGATATTGATCGAAGCGATGGCGGATGATTCGCCCCTCGGTGGCTCGACGATCGCCTCCGCGGAATGGAGGCTCGTGCCTGGTACTCCGGCGGCAATGACTGCCGTGGACGGTGCATTCGACGAGGCAAGCGAGCAGGTGACCGCATCATTCCCTGCCCCGGCGACTGACGGCGTCTACGACGTCTGCGTGGAGGCGACGGATGCGGCCGGCAACAGGGGTGCGGGCCCGTGCGCCAGTCTGACGGTCGTGACTCCACTGGCTGACTTCGATCAGGACGGGTTCGACGAGTCCATCGACTGTGACGATGCGGATGCCTCGGTCCACCCCGGGGCACCGGATCAACCCGACGACCTGTTCGTCGACTCGAACTGCGACGGGATCGACGGGGATGCATCGGATGCCGTGTTCGTTGCCTCCTCGGGATCCGACACCGCGACATGCGGCCCGATGGCAGATCCTTGCGCGACAATTCAATGGGGCGTCGACCGTGCTGCGTCGATCGGCTCGGGCAGCGTATACGTGGCAGCGGGCGACTACACCGAATCGGTCGTTCTTGCGGACGGCGTGAGCATCTACGGCGGATACGACGCCGGAGCCGGCTGGGGCCGTGACCCCGGGACATACGTGTCGAGAATCGCGGGCGTGGATGGAACGGTCGAGGGACAGGCCCTGACGCTGCTCGCAGATGCAGTGACGATGCCGACGGTCGTGGCGGACATGACCCTCGTGGGACCGGACGCCGTCGGAACAGCTCCGAACGGCCGGGGCCGGAGTTCGTACGTGATCGTGGTTCGCAATTCCTCAGGCGCGTTGGCGATACAGCGAAATTCGATCGAAGCAGGCAGCGGCGCTGCCGGATCCGACGGAATGGACGGCACGTCGGCCAGCGGAACTCCGGCGCCCGGTGGCGCGATCGGCCAGGCCGCCGCGGAACTCGCGGCTGCTTGTGACGATACAGCCCGAGGCAACGGCGGGGCCGGAGGCACCAGTGCGCTGGCAGGAGCGGACGGGGGCGCGGGCGGACACGGTGGAACCATGGACACGGACTGCGCCAACTATCCCCTCTTCTGGGACGCTGCGGCGACCGCTGGCATGGGGGGACTCGCTGCGCAGACCTCGGGCGGCGGATTCGGCCTCGGAGGCTCCGCTGGAGCGCCGTGTGTCGCGGGTCTGCCGGGCCAGTCCGGTCAGCCCGGTGCCGACGGAGCTTCCGGCAACGGCGCCTCCGCGAACGGCATGCTCATGAGCGGATTCTGGTTCGGATCGGACGGTGAGCCCGGAATGCCGGGTGCCGATGGATCCGGCGGTGGTGGCGGCGGCGGCAGCGGAGGCTGCGACACGGGAACCGACTCCTACGGGGCCGGTGGAGGTGGCGGCGGCGCAGGTGGCGCGGCGGCGCCGGGCGTGGGTACGGGCGGAAAGGGCGGCGGCGGGTCGTTCGGCGTACTGCTCGTCGCGTCGAGTCCCGAGATCACCGCGAATCAATTGGTTCTGGGCACGGCGGGAGACGGTGGAAACGGCGGAATCGCTGGAGCAGGGCAGCCAGGGGGAGCTGGAGGCGCGGGCGGTTCAGGGAACTCCACGGACAGCGGCGACGGTGGAAACGGCGGTATCGGTGGAAGAGGCGGACACACGGGAGCGGGAGGCGGTGGAGCCGGCGGGATCGCGGCGGGTGTCTACTCCACACCCGGCAGCGCTCCTGCTCTGACCGGGAATGCCTTCTCAGGCGGGACGGCCGGATCCGGTGGCACAGGCGGAGCCTCGGCAGGTGGCGGCCAGGCGCCCGGCGCCCCGGGCGCCGACGGAACTGTAGAATCTGAAGGAATCTGCGCGACAGAATCTGCCTGCTGACCCGAGTCGCGAGCACCCGCCAACGCTTGAAAGAAGAGGGGCACGGCAATACGCCGTGCCCCTCTTCTTTCTTCGTGGTCGTTCTCTGTCAGCCATGGTTGCCGGACTGCCCGGAAGGTGCCCCAAGGTCCTACTTGCCCAACGCCAACCCCCGGACGAACTTGATTGTGTAGCGCTGTCTCGTCCTGCAACCGCATTGGATGTCGGCCCGGTACACGCGTTCGTTCCGATTCGCACCATTCGCCGGATTGGCTTCGAATGGGAGGAACGATGAACCGGAGTCTGCCAGTTGCGCCGGAGAGTAGCCGGGTCACCGTACTCAGTGCCCTGAAATTTCCCTGACTATTGGGGATTCGTAAGGGAGGCGCTACCGCTGTCGGAACCGCATGTGATCGTCCGTCACTAATCTCGCCAAGAGGACACGGAGCTCATGAACACCTGGAAACTGCATTCGGCACTCTCCGCTCCGCTGGCTCTCGTACTGACGGCGCTCGCGCTTCCCACCGTAGTGTTTCCCACCACCGCCTCCGCCCAATCCCGCTCCGACCGGCCGCCTGAGGATGGGGGCGAGGTGTTTCAGCTCGGGATGCCGCCGATCTGGAAAGCTCACGCCGGTGGAACGGTCGGCTGGTACACGCCGGGCGAGCCGACAGGCCAGGCTCAGATTCTGGGGCATGCGGGAGTCCTCAAGGATCTGCTGAGTCCGGTGGCCGGAGTCGCGGCGATCGGTCTGGAGGGCTACGGCGGCGTCCGGGGTGTTGACGGGCTCGACGGTGGTCTCCGGCCATTGTTTTCGATTCCCGCCCTGCACTTCACGACGGGCGCCGACTGGAACATCAAGGACAATCGCTGGTCCTGGCTGCTCAGGCTGGAGATCCCCTTCCGACGCACCGGGATCTTCGGAAGAGGTTCTCAGGTCCGATTCGACTACATGCCGGGATTCGACAACACGTTCGCGGTAGGGGTAAACGTTCCATTGTGGAGCAGGAACAGTGGAGAGACCCGACCACAACGGGATGCCGTCGAGCTCGACACCCCGCCGATTCAGCTGCAGGAGCTGGAGTCCCGACCGCCCGGACTCGACGAATCGATCGAACTGGTACGGGACGGTGCGATGTGGATCACCGAGCTCTCGATGCCGCTCACCGACACGGGAGGTGACAAGCCCGAAGAGAAGTACGCCGACCAGATCGGTCGCATTCAGGATCGCCTGTCGACGGTCGATGCCAGGTTCCCGAACGGTCGCAGCCTGAACCAGGAGATCGAAGCGTATCACGACGAAATCGACCTGGCGTTTTCCATTGCGGCGGGCGGAGCCGCGGGGAGCGGAAGCACCGAACAGGGTCGAGCGATATCGGCCGCGGCCCGACGGACTCTGCTCGAGAGAGTGCTCATCCCGTACGACCAGCTTCTCGGGCAGCGAAAGGTGAATGATGGCCTGGACCAGTACGTGTCTGATGCTCACGCCGAATTCGGGCGCTGGCTGCTTCAGGACAGCGACTTGACGACGGAGCGCTACGAGAGGATCTACTGGGTGTTCCAGACTCTGGGCCAGATCGCGGAGGAAGTGCGTGAATTCCAGAAGCAGCGGTGGGACGACAGCCGCTTCGTGTGGCTCCCGCTGCAGCTCGCGCTGCGCGCAGAAGACCACGACACCAGCGACGAGATGCGTGCGCTCATGGAACTGGGCACCAAGCAGGAGTTCCAGGGCGGCAATCGCACCCAGTACGTGCTGAATGAGGAATTCCAGCTCGAATTCTTCCGCTCCGTCCACGAAGCGCGCGACTACCACGTCCTGTGGATCCACGACTATCGCGGCAACAACTCTCAGGGCAAGCCTGACGAGATCGCGTTCAAACAGACGGTGCGAGGGTATATCACCGCGATGGCGGAGCGGATCGAAGAGTACGACGAAACGCACCGGCTCCCCCAGTATTTCATCTTCCTCGACCAGAACTACTTCGAAGCCAACAACTCGAGACTGTTCTTCCGTGTTCTGCTGGATCCGATGAACTACGAGTTGGATCTGCCGGACGGGTACGAGGAGTGGGAGCTCGAGCTGCAGGAGGCGCAGGAACGCCTGCGCCAGGCTGTCGCCAATTCGGTGCTCCTGCAGACCGAGAGGATGCAATTCGGCGACGACTGGCTGAACAAGCGGATCCGGGTGCACATCAACGTCACCAATCCGTCGGATTTCTCGTTCACCAGTCTCCACGTGGCCGGAATCATTCCGGTGCCCGACAACCTGATGCGGGACCATCGCAAGATCGCGTTCTACGACATCACGGAGGAGGATCCGTACCGCGGCCTCGCCATGTTCACGGGAATGGGGATCGGCGAGCACTACGTGGGCCCGAACTGGGAGGACCGGGCGGTGGTCATCCGCGGGCCGGCCGCACTACGGGTGAAGACAGCCGCCCGCGAGCTGCTCGAACAGCAAGGTTTCAAGCCGGAGGAGATTCCGTTCCCGCTCCGACCGCTCGACAAGCCGACCGACTACCAGGCGCGAGTGGACTCGGGGACGGCAGCGATCGAGGACCAGATCTCGGCACATGCGGGAGATGCGCTTCAGCTTCACAACAAGACCGGTTTCGCCGACAAGCCGATCAACGTCGAGAAGGCGATTCTCTACTCCCTGATGCCTCCCGGGTCGCTTCTCAAGATCCCGGACTCGTTGTGGCAGAACTACGTCTACGCGTCCATGCTCACCGGGAGCGCCCTGCGAGGCTGCGAGGTCCTGATCATGCTTCCCTCCCTGGCCTCGGCCCCCAGCTCAGCGTCGGTCACCATGGCGCGCGCCCACGGCCTGTTCAGCGGAGTACTCGTACTGAAGAACGGACTGGAGCAGGAGATCGAGAGCCAGGGCGGGCGACTCAAGGTCGGCCTGTACGCTCCAGAGGTCGGAGTCGGTGACCTGGCTGGCAGGATTCGGCAGGCACGTTCCCATACAGATCCGTGGATCAGGGAAGTGTACGTCCCCAACCCGGCGATGCGAAGTGCGGTGGATAGTGCGATGGCCGACTTGGAGAGTGCCAGCTTCTCGGTCGACTATCTCATCGCATCGGACGTGGATGAGTCGCCAAAACTGCACATGAAGGCGAACTACTTCATCACTGGACAGGCCTGGTACACACTGATGTCACTGCCCGAGTGGGGCCCGCTGATCTACCACTACCTGAAGTATCTGGCCCTGCAGACGGGGCCGCCCGAAGCACGATCGATCGGACGCGAGGTCCCTGAGGAATTGATCACATCGGTGAGCAGTCTGGCGGACGCGTTGCAGGCGAGGCTGACAGAAGAAGAGATCGAAGCGAACATGGCATTCTTCACGGTGGGTTCGACGAATATGGACTACCGCAGCATGGTGATGGACGGAGAAGTCCAGATCACGCTCGGCGGGTGGAATTCACTGGCCGGACTGGTCGACTTTCTGTTCATCGTCGGTCTTTGCGAGTGGGTGGACACGCAGGAAGAGCTGGATGCACTTCTGCCGCCCCCCAGCGGAATGACCCGGACGATGGCCAACTTCATGAAGCTGGCGCTGTAGCGATCGCGCGAACGAATCGGTCCAGAGCGGCCGGCGACTGAGCGAGGTAGAGGGAAGGCTCGATGAGCTCCAGTTCGGAGACCATCGGGCCTTCTTCATCCGGCATCAGGTCGACGCGGGCATACAACGGCCGGCGACCTGTCTCTGCCGCCGCAACGGCGATACTTCGCTGCGCGATCGTCCGCTCCGTCGGACTGATCTCTATCGCGCCTGTGACAAACTCAGCCTGCCCCACGAACCTCGGCTTCTTCGTGACCGCATGCGTGAGCTCGCCATCGATCCACATCACGGCCTTCTCCCCGGCGGTATCGACGCCCCTCACGTACGGCTGAATCATCATGTCCCGGTCGGGCAGCAGTTCCTCCAGCGTGGATTCGGCCTGCTCCAGCTCATCGTGCTCGACCCGATATCGGTGGGTCTGCCAGGACGACGCGGAGATCGACGGTTTCACCACGAAGTCGGTCCAACCGGTGTCCGCCAGGATTCGTCGCAACGGAGCCTCCATGCCTCGCCGCAGCCAGGCCGTAGGTACTGTCCGGACTCCCGCCTCAGCGAGCGACTCCAGGTACCGCTTGCGAACGTTCCAGCGCACGATCGGGGCGGAGTTGGACAGATGCGTAAGCCGGGCGGCATCTTCGATCCAGGCGACGAACTCGTCCGGGAACAGGTGGTAATTCCAGGCGGATCGCAGGATGAGCCGATCGAATACGCTCGGTGGTGCTGCTTCCGGGTCGTCCCAGGCCAGGAGGTCAGCCTCGACACCGGCCTGCTGCAGCGAAGCCAGCAGCAGACCCGAGTCCGGATCCGGTTCCGGCAGCTCGCGACAGGTAATGAGGCCGACCCGCAGGGGTGGCTCCGGGCGAACATGCCCGGACGACGCGGCAGTCAACGAATCAGGTCGGTGCGCGGGCGAACGTCCGTCGAACCCGGGAATACCCGGTTCGCCTGCGTGGCAGTCAGATCGAATACGCCCATGACGACCCCCTTCAGGACGGCCCGGGTGTCCAGCGTCGGCCGCAAGTCCCGTCCTTCGTACAGTTCCCGCCCCGAGAGTCCCGGCCAATCGGTCAGCACCGGACCCCGGGCCACGCCCGGCCCGACGACCAGGCCTGCACCAGCAGTACCGTGATCCGTGCCTCCGGTGCCATTCGGGCGAGCCGTGCGTCCGAATTCGGTCATGACCACGATCGTCGTATCCGACCATGAGCTACCGGATTCCGCCTCGTAAGCCAGGATCCCCTCGGCGAGACCCGCGAGCAGCCGATCGAGCGACCCCCCGGCCAGCCCCTGGTTCGTATGGGTGTCCCAACCGCCGAATTCCACCGCCGCGACGTTCGGTCCGTCCGGTTCTCTCAAAAATCGTGCGGTGGCCCTCATCACCGGAGCCATCTGGCCGCGTCTCCGTCCCTGACCGGCACCGGCCATTCCAGCCGTGGCTTCCGTGGCGACTTCCTGCAGCTGCAGCGCCGCCTCGAACCTGTCGAGGAGGATCGGGTCACGCTGGTACAAAACGTGGAGCCGCTCGATGTAGGCGTCACTCGTCGCTCCAAGGCTGGCCGGCGACCAGGTGGCCACCCCGATGGATCCTGACATGGATCGAGGCATGCCCGCCGCCACGGCAATTCCTTCACGCGTGCCTTCCATAACCTGTAGCAGCCGATTCAACCATCCGTTCGAGCTGCCGTCGGGCCGATCCAGCCCTGTCTCGAGGATGGCCTGTCCGTCGAAATGGCTGCGCGTCCGATACGGAATCGCCATGGCCTGCAGCGCCACGAGATCACCCCCCGCCGCCAGTTCGGACAGGGGCGCGAGCCCTGGAGCCAGTGCGAATCCTTCGCCGATAGGTAGCAGTTCGTCGGGATCGTACGCCAGGCGACCACGTATCGAGCCATACGCAGGATCAGCGATCGGGACTACTGTCGCCAGGCCATCGAGACCGCCCCGCAACAGCACGAACACGAATCGGCCGTTCCCGGGCACCCGGGCCAGACTGACCAGAGGCGCACCGAGCGTCGCCAGACCGCCGTAGCACATCCCCTGAACGAATCCACGTCTGTTCACGACTACCTCCACTGAAACGCCGGCCCGCCGATGGCGAGCGCCACGCGTTCCGACCTGGAGATGGATCCGTCCTCCAGCATTGACGAGAGCGCTCCTGAGTCTCTGACTTCCGTGAGACCCAGGAATTCTCTCGGGTCCACCCTGGTGTCCGGGACGCGCGACGCTACGCTACGGGAGAGCTCTGCGCGGTTCAGCAGGCTGTCCGGATCGGCCCACTCCGACGTCGTGTCACCGAATCCCTTCGGAGCCGGAGGTCTCCACAGCGGGTGTCGCAGCACGCGCAGGACGAAGCCGAGTCTCGGAGTAACTTCGGTAGCGTGAACCGCTCGTAGCACGGCAACCAGCCAGTCCTGCGGGGTGCGGAATTTCCTGAATCCAGGATCCCACGCCGACTCGAGATCGATAAGGGTCCGGGACACTTCCAGCAGGTCCCCGTCGGTGGCCCTCCACGTGGTCGCGATCGCATCCACGGCCGCCGGAGGGGGAGAGTCGGAGACGAAGTGACAGGCGAGCTTGCCGGCCAGAAAATCAGCCGTCGACGGTTTCGCACACAGATCGCGGATGGCAGACTTCCCTTCTCCCTCTCCCGACTCCCGGTAGCGCACTCCCATCACGGTCTTGTCGCCGGGTTCGTGGATAGCGGACCTGAACAGGAATCCTGGAGGACCCTCGGCGCCGTCTCGAGGCCGGACCCCCACCACCGACCAACCGGTGAGGATCCTGGCCAACTGCTCGACATCCTGCTGTTCGTATCCTCCGTTCACTCCGACCGTGTGTAACTCGAGCAGTTCGCGGGCGTAGTTCTCGTTCAAGCCCCGACCGCGCCCGCCGCGTTTCGTAGCCTTGCCGGCTCTCGAGTCGGGACCGATCGACTGCGCATTATCCAGATACAGCAGCATCGCGGGGTGGCGGGCAGAGGCCAGGACCATGTCCTCGAATCTGCCGAGAACATGCGGCCGGATCACATGTCGCTCGTAGTGCCCGGCAAAAGGAGCCACCTGTGGCTTCCCGAGGGAGGACACGCACAGGTGATTCGACCAGAACGCTACCAGGCGCTCAACGAATGAAGCATTCGACGTGACCCGGCGAGCCAGCGAGGTCGAGCTCTCCCGGACCTCGATCGCGGCGATCTCGCGCCGAGCGGCGGAACGCTCCTCGGCATCATCCGAACGGACAGCAGCACCGAAACGTAGGACCGCCGATGCGATCTCGTCCGTCGTGGGCAGATTTGCAGATCCGTCAAGTACTGCGAACTCAGGCCGCAGCTGCGACCGCAACCACGCGGCCGGATCGCCCGCCGACTCCCGCTCCCCGATTCGCGCACCGAGACCGAAGCGGTTCAGTGCCCACAGACTCCTGTCCATTCCCTCTCCGTCGATCCTGGAAGCCTTCCCCGCGTAGCGACTCTAAGTGCTGACTGCCCGACGGCACGTAAGCACTCCATGTCGACGGTCCGGACGTCTCACACGTCACTCCGGACACTCTCGCCGGAGCCGTATCCCGCGGATGCGCCGCTCGTCCAGGCAGAGGTGTGGATTCACCCGCGGACCCGGCTCGCCAACCAGGGTCACCTCCCGAACGGCATTCCTCGGGTGTCGCTTCGCCCCCTTCGTCAGCAGCACGAGCTCGGCGTTCGCCAGGCCGACGACAACGCTCGAATCTGCACCAACCTCGGGTTCGGGCGGACAGGGGCTGGCTCCCAGCCGCTCGAGCAGGTCTGCGAGAGCTACCGTCGCATCCAGGCGCACGGAGCTGATTCCGCTCACACCCGCATGATGGGCCAGCAAGGAATCCGCGTCGGCTGGCCTGTCGTGGTACGATATGAAGAACACGGGAGATAGCTGACCATCGGGGCTGTGCCGCGAATCATCCACGGTGACCCATGTGAACGGACCCGCGCGAGTCAGCTGAGAAGGCAGTCCCAGTTGTCTTGCCGCGCCGGTCACACTGTTCGGGTCGGCCTCGATCGCTACGAAGGCTCCGCCATCACCGGATTGCAGGAAATCCGCGTAGGCCGCCGCCACCGGATCGGTCGGCTCCCCCGCGAGGGACATGATCTCGAGAGACGTGCCATCCGCGAACTTGACATGTGCGTTGAACAGCCCGTTGGGGTGAAGTCGGCCGGGCTTGATCGTGAAGCCCAGAGACCGGAAGTCAGCAGCCGATTCTTCCAGGTCCGATACCGCGAGTACGACATGATCGACTGCCAGCCTGGAATCGGGAGCACGGCAGGTTTCTCCTGAGGCCTGGGCGAAACTCCGCCCCGGGACCACGATATCCAGCACCAGCAACAGTGCCGCGAAATTCGAGGGCCTTCGCAGAACACGCATCAACCGGGCGAATAGGTGCTATCCGTGCCGTCAGGATGGAGTCGGCGAACGCGGACCTCATTCGAGCCCGACCATTCCAGGATCCACAGCGCGCCGTCTCTGGAGACCATTCCGCCGACGGGCGACCAGTCGCCTGAGCTCCTGGCTGCGACCGAGACCTCGCCGCTCGGCGACACACGCTTCAGGACCTGTCCTGAGTACACGGAGACGTAGACGTATCCTGCCGGATCCGGCCACATGCCCATCAAGGCATGGCGATCGTGGACCCAATAGAATGCCTCGGTGCGCTCGATGAGCCCGGATGCGACGAGCTCCGCTTCGGTCCCGCCGGGCGCCACCGTCAGCAGGTCTGCTCCGACCCCGACACCCAGTCGGCCGTCTGGACTCACGGTCAACCCGTGTATGAAACCCTCGAAGCCCTGCAGCGAGATCGTTCGAACCGGGGCGCCGGATGCGTCGCGCACCTGCACGGCCCGCTCGGAGCGCCTGAGCACATATGTCAGTCCGGCCGAGTCCCGGTTGAATCCGTAGTCGTAGTAGTCATCCGGGAAACCGTCCCGCCACGGGATCTCGTCGCTGAGTTCACCGTCAGGCGTGAACTTCCACACCCGGTGCCGGTAGTCATCCCCGACGTTGGTCACGTCCTCGCCGTACAAAGTGTCGCCCGGCCCGAGCCAGAGCTCATGCGTGTGAACGCGCGGCACGGCGATCTCGGTCCGGCCGTCCGGCCGCAGAACCCAGACACTCGTGAGGTCGCTGAAGTACACGTTCCCCCGACTGTCCATGACGAGAACACTCGGAGGATGCGCGATCCCGAGAGATACGGTCCCGAGCACCGCTCCGAGGAGAATCGCCGCGAACGGCAACCGGTATGGTCTCATGCGCGATCCTGCTCCCTGGGTCTTCGAGGTGCGACGTAGATGGACACTCGCGTCTGGCCACCCATGTCGTGGTGCTTTGCCCTGCCCGGAATGTGATGATCTCGATCGTGTTCCACTGTCAGGATCCGGCTGAACGGTACGCGCAGCCACTGTTCGACGACCCGGTCCAGCTTCCGGGAACCGTAGGGAGGGTCAGCGAATGCCACGTCGTATGCGCCGGGGTCGAGCGCTTCCACGAACGGGATGACGTCACGCTTGAAGATGCGCGCCTTCTTGCGTAGTCGCAGCGCGGCGACGTTCGCCTTGAGTGCGTGGAGACTTGCCGGGCCGTTCTCCACGAAATCCACGCGCTTCGCTCCGCGCGACATGGCCTCCAGGCCCAGCGCCCCAGTACCTGCGAACAGGTCCAGCACGCTGGCTGCATCGAGTTCCGGCTCCAGCAGGGTGAGCCAGCGGTCCCGGATCGGTTCGGCAGTTGGCCGGACACCGGCGCCGGGCGAAACGAGATCCCTCCCGGCCCACCGCCCTCCGACGATTCTCATGGCTCGACCTCCTCAGTCACACGAAGGACTCAACCGTCGACGCCCATACGTCGGGCTGCTCCAGGTGGACGGTGTGTCCGGCGTCCGGGACGACTTCGAGTCGCGCGTCCGGCAGCGCGTCGAGCATCCGCTCGTTCGTGCGCACGAATTTCTGATCCTCCTGTCCTGCGATCAGCAGTGTCGGTACCGACACGTGCTCGAGTGCACTCCACAAAGATGGCTGCATTCCGGTGCCGAGACCTCGCAGGCAGGCAGCCAGCGCGGCCGGTCGATTCTCCATTCGGCGGTCGCGCAGAGCAGCACGGACATTCGCTGCGAGCCTGCCCTGAGTCGCGAACAATGGGTGCTGTTCCCACTCACGGACGAAAACCCCGATATCGTTGGACTCGAGGCGGCGGGCCAGAAGCTCGTCAGACGACCTTCTCTCGGCACGCTCCGATTCCGTGGCCAATCCGGGAGAGGCGCTCTCCAGGACCAGCCTCGATACCCGGTCGGGAATGAACAGTCCCGCTCCGAGGGCCAGCCTCCCTCCCATTGAGTACCCGACCCAAACGGCCGATGTGACATCGAGCAGATCCAGCAAGTCCGCGAGATCTGCGACGATCGCGGCAAATGCGAATCGTCCGGCCTCGGCTGGAACGTCACTCACTCCATGTCCCGGAAGATCGACAGCGATCAGGCGCCTTCCGTCGGACAGCCGGGTGAGCAGCTGCTCTCCCCACGAATTCGACGAACCGCTGAATCCATGCAACATCAGTAAGGGAGGAGCCGAGCGATCCGATCCGAGATCGCGGATGCCGATCCTCAATCCATCGCGGAGCGTGACGATCACGCGAGGCTCCTGAAAACGGGTATTGCCGACCTGAGCGTCGAACGCAGCAATGTGAGAGGGTGTGCCTGGTGGCGACAGGAGAGAATGAACGGTCGAGCCTCCGCCGTGCTCAATCGAACTGCCACGACGGAAGTCCCGAGCCGCTCGCCGACGGGCAGCTCCCTTACCCGTCGGATCCAGATCACGAGTCTCGAGGCAGACGAGACACCGGCGGAGTGTTGCGCATCCGTCGGTTCACTTCAACGACGATGCTCGACTACCTCGATCTTCTTGAGGTTACTCTTCCAGAGCTGACGCGGGCGTCAACACCGCTTCAGACCGCATATATTCAGCGGGTCGTTCCCATGGGGAACCCGCCCGTCACGTCCGTCGAGCCGCGGTTGTCCGCCAGAATCACTCCGAGGGCCACGAAGAGAAGCCCGATTCCATTCGATGTCACCGTCCATAATTGCTTCATCACGGTCCGTCCTCTTCTCTGTCCGTTCCCCGCCCCGCAGGCTCCAGATCTCCATTGCTCTCAAGGCGCCTGGTCCGCTCGAATACGTCACCAATCACGTCGAGCAGTTCCGCCACCTCGATCGGCTTGGCGAATGTCGCCGCCGCATCCGTCTGTTCAATCGTCGCACGGGTAATCGGATCGTCATGCGCCGTCACGTAAATGACGGGAACGTCCCACCCGTCTTCCCGCAGCTGCCTGTGAAGTTCCGGACCACTCAGGCCCGGCAACGACACGTCGAGCAGAATGCATCCGGGCCTTTCAACTGTGGACGGCGGATCAGCCAGAAACTCTTCCGCCGAACCGTACGTTTCGGCACCGTACCCCACCGCTCGGGCGAGTCTGTACAACGCCTTTCGGATCGCCGGATCGTCATCGACGACGAAGAGAGTCTGTCCTTGCTTGCCGCCGTCGACGTTCACGTTGCCCCCCCGCACCGCCCGGGTTACGCCGGGAGGCAGTCCGCTTCTCCCGACGCCCCCAATTTCGCTCATGCGCCATTCCGGGGGCATTGGACCTTGGTCCCATGCCGTTCTGTCAGAATCTGTGTGAGTTACGTGAAGCCTGGAGTAGGAGTTCGACGTGCGGTACCCGAGGGATCCGGGAGATTCAGGTGGCGTTCACCGCTATTCCAAGCCGTTCGGCGAGTCGGGCCAACTCGGCCAGCGACTGCGCCTCCATCTTGTCCATCACCCGCCCCCGGTGAACTTTGACGGTCTTCTCGGATACCCCGAGCTCGAAGGCGATCTGCTTGTTGAGCCGGCCCGCAACCACTCGGTCGAACACCTCGCGTTCTCGTGGAGTCAGCCTGTCGAGCCGGTGTATCAGCGCCGCTATCTCTCGTGCCTCCTGGCGCTGGCGCGCGTCGAGCGAAATGGCGCGTTTGACAGTGGCCAGGAGTTCGGATGGTTCCGCGGGCTTCTCGAGGAAATCCGTTGCACCGGCCTTCATCGCCGCCACGCTCTCCGCTACACTGCCGTGACCGGTGAGAAATACGATTGGATGTGCAGACGCGCTCTCGCTCAGCGCCTCCTGCAACTCGAGTCCGTCGATTTCGGGCATCCTGAGGTCGAGAAGAAGGCAGCCGGGACAGTCGAGGTCGCTGTCTGCAAGGAACTCCCGCGCCGAGGCGAAAGATCGGACGTGCAGTCCTGACGCGGTAAGAAACCGGGTAATCGATGCCCGGACCGCATCGTCGTCGTCAACCAGAAACACTGTCGGATCCGTCTTCATGACCGTGATCCTGTGGGATTCGACTGCAGCGAGAGATCCTCTTCGAGCTCCGCGGACTCCTGTCCGACCTCCGTGACCGGCAGGGTGACTACGAATTCCGCCCCCCCGTCCGGATGATTGCCGGCTCGGATCTTCCCGCCGTGCGCGCCCACCAGCGTGCGGCTGATCGCGAGGCCGACACCCATTCCGTTGGTCTTCGTGGTGACGAACGGATCGAAGATCCTGGATTCGTCTCCTGACTCGAGTCCCGGTCCGGTATCACGAACGGTGATCTCCACTTCGTCGGCCCCGGTCCGCGTTGACACGACCAGCCTGTGCTCGCCATCCCGGCGACGCATCGCGTCGATGGCATTCAGCACCAGGTTGACCAGGACCTGCTGCAACTGGACCCGGTTGCCCACGATCATCGGAAGGTCCCCCGCCAGATCGAGCCGCGGATCGATCTTCGTCTCACGAAGCTCCGAGTTCAGAATGACCAGGACATCTCGCACCAGCTGATTCGGATACAGCGGTTCGGTCTCGAACGAACCGCGACGAAGAAACTCGCGCAAACTCTTGATCACCTCCGACGCACGCTTCCCCTCAGTGGCGATTTCTTCGAGAGCCTCTCGAACATCTTCCTTCCCCATGTCGGGGTTGGACAGCAGGGCGTTGCCGGCAGCCGCATTGCTCACGATCGCCATGAGCGGTTGATTCAGCTCGTGGGCGAGAGATGTGGTCAGCTCTCCTGCCGTTGCGACTCGCGCCACGTGCTCCAGGTCCCGCTGCCACCTCCGGGATCGCTGTTCTGCCAGGTCGCGCGCCTGGATCGCCCGGGACAGCTGATGGGCGCGGAGTTCCGCACGCCGGACCCGGCGAACGAGGCCGGCGCCGATCAAGCCGACGGCCAGCAGTCCGGCACCCCATTGGAACCACCGCGTCTGCCACCAGAGCGGCAGGATCTGGAATGCGACGATCGCCGGTTGCGAACTCCACAATCCATCCTCACTTCGCGCTTCCACGGCGAACGAATAACGGCCGGGAGGAACCCGGGGATAGCGCACCGGGCCTGCCCTTTCCGCGTACACCCAGTTATCGTCCTGTCCGCGCAGCCGATACCGGAACAGGGTCCCGGAAGGGTTGATCGTACTCGAGACGGAGTACCGGAATTCGACCTCGGTCGGTCCGCCGCCGATTACGATCGGCTCGCTCCCTGTCCAGGCGGCTCCACCGAACCGGATCACATCGACTCGTGGCGCGGGCCGGAGCGTGTCCCTGGGAAACGCTCGCGTATCGATCGCGACGAGGCCATCGATCGTGCCGAACCAGCCGATGCCATCGTCGCCGATCCAGGCGGCGGGATGCCCACCGTTCCCCTCCGGCAATCCGTCGTCATAGTCGAATACCACGGCGTCGACCCGGGCCCGATTTCCGTGGATGACCGAGTCCATGACGGCCCGGTGAACGACCGACACCCCCCGGTTTCCGAGAATCCAGAAACGCTCCCGCTCGTCCTCGATCAACCCGGAAATGGAATTGTCCGGCAGGCCCTCCCTCGTGGTAATCCGCTGGAATCGATCACACGCCTGTTCGCAACGCGCGAGACCTCCCCCATAGGAGCCGATCCAGACGTCTCCCGACCTGTCCTGGTAAAGGAAACGGATCGACCCGGGGGGAACCCCATCATCCCCGTCGAAGGTCTCGACGTGGCCAACCTGGTCTCCGGCGATCGAGAGGTGCAGGACCCGAGCGGCCTGCCCGACCCAGAGATCCCCCTCCGACGTGAAGGTCATCGAACTGATCCCCCGCTCCGCGAGCTCGGTGACTGGCTCGACGAGGTGCACCATGTCACTGTGCACGAAGCCGAGTCCGCCTATGCCATATCCGAACCAGATCCTCCCAGCCGAGTCCTGGACGATCGGAGCCACGGCCTCGCCACGCTGGGTGGCGGTGCTGACCGACCAGGTCCGCATTTTCCCAGATTCCTCGATGCGTGTCAGGTAGCCCGGGGCGCCGACCCAGACGATACCGTCCCGGTCGCGAAACAGGGAACTCACGCAATCATTCTCGAGCCCACTGTTGTCGGAAGTGAACGTCGTAGTCACGGCATCAGTGTGACTCGCGAGCCCCTGGCAGCCGCCGCCGAGCCAGACTCCACCCGATCCATTGCCCGTGATGTGGCGCACCTCCCGCACCGGCAGCCCATCCCTCCGGGTAACGTGCCAGATCCTCCGGGGGGCGAGGCGCGCAAGACCGCCTCCCCTGCTCCCGATCCACGTATTCCCCTGGCTGTCTCTCGTCAGCTTCGAGATGGGCCACCCGTCCATCGAGGGATACTCCGCAACGAGCTGGACCACACTGCCGTCTGGATCGATATGCAGGTGAGCCAGGCCCCGGGTTCCCCCGACCCAGAGTTCGTCAGGTCGGCCGGGCCCGATGGCCGTTACGGAGCCGATGTTCGGGTCGGACCCGACGACCCGGACAGACCGGACGACGCCCTGATCTCGATCCAGTAGCGCCAGCCCCGCTTCTGTCCCGATCCACAACCTGTCGTGTCCATCGACCCACATGGCCTGGACCGGGAAATCCTGCAGCCACTGACTCGTGTCGACGGCGGCGTAGCGATCTTGTCCGAGCGTGAAGATTCCGGAATCGGTGCCGATCCACCTGCGACCGTCAGAGTCGACCGTCAGCAGGCGACCGATTCCCGACAAGCCCTGTTCGACACCGTGCGACCGCCATGTGCCGGCCGCATACTCGAGGACTCCCCACCAGGTGATCATGCTCACCACACCCGCGGAGTCTACGCGCAACTGTCCGGGGCTCATCGTCGAGCGACTGGGAATCGGAATGCTCTCGGCAACCGTGTCCGCTTCGATGCGAATCAGTGAGTTGGCCTCCGTGACGACCCAGAGTCCGCCGGCGGTATCAGCTTCGATCGACACGATACGATTCGACCCGAGTGCGGGCAGAGTCACGATATCCAGTACGTCGAAAACGTTCCCGTCGAATCGGACCAACCCGCCCCACGTAGCCAGCCAGATACGTCCGTCACTGGCCTCGAATATGTCGTTGACCGTGCCCTGGGGAAGTCCGTCCGCGGTCGTCCAGTGGGTGTGTACGAATCCGTGACCTCGCGGGGGCGGTAATTCAGAGCCCTCGCGAACCTGAGAGGTAGCGATTGGCGGGCTGAATAATCCGGCCAGAACCAACGCGACCAGGTGGCCACCGGCAAACCGTGGTATGACCGTTGGTGATGCGGGGCCGCGCAATGTCTGTAGCCATCGGATCATGCGCTAAGAATCCGCTGCATCCTCTCGGATCACAAGGGTCGGATCGGGTCGTCTGCCCCCCAGTGTCAGGTGAATATCGCCGATCCGGGCATTTCTGTCGAGGATTCCCCGAGTCAGTGTCTGGACGTACGGGGCGCTGCCACGCATCTTGCCGCTCCCGAACGGATGCTCCGAACTCGACATCGACCGGTCTCCTTGCGACGCTCCTACAAGTCGATACTGCTCTTCTGGTTGCCGCTCGCGGCGACCTGGATGATGATGGCGGCCGAGGGTCCGTTCCTGGCCGCCGTGATCGCGCGTCTCGCGGACCCCAAGTTCAACCTCGCCGCCTTCGGGGTGGCGTTCGCGATCGGAATCCTCGTCGAGGCGCCTGTCATCATGCTGATGAGCGCGGCCACGGCGCTCGTCGAGGATCGCCGCAGCTACCTCCGCCTGAGGAACTTCGGCACCGCCCTGGGAGTCCTGGGCACGGCTCTCCTGCTGCTGATTCTGGTACCACAGGTGTTTCGCTTCCTCATGCAAACGCTCCTCGGACTGTCCGGGGAGATCGTCACGCTCACCAATGGCGCCCTGTGGTTGCTTCTCCCGTGGCCCGGCGCGATCGGTTATCGACGATTCGTGCAGGGTGTGCTGATCCGGTCCGGTCGCACCCGCCTCGTTGCGATCGGGACCGTTCTCCGCCTCGCTGCCATGGCGACGACGGCCCTGGTTCTGTATTCGGCGACCGACTTCCCCGGCGCCTGGGTGGGAGCCGCGGCACTGTCAGCGGGAGTGGTCCTCGAGGCCGTGGCCGCGAGGTGGATGGCGAGAGATACGATTCGTCACCTGCTCTCAGCAGGGGATGCCGGGGTCGAGCTCACGTACGGCCGGATCGCCCACTTCTATCTCCCGCTCGCGCTCACGTCGTTCATCGGTCTCGCGGTGCAGCCAATGCTCACCTTCTTCATGGGTCGAGCTCCATCGCCGCTCGAGTCGCTCGCCGTATTTCCGGTGGTCAACGCCCTGTCGTTCATCTTCCGGTCCCTCGGCCTCAGCTACCAGGATGCGGCGATCGCCCTGCTGGGCAAACGGCTCGAACATTTTCCCGAGCTTGCCCGGTTCGGAATGAGCCTGGGGTTGCTGGCCTCGGCCGGCCTGGCGCTGATTGCTTTCACCCCATTCGCAACCGTCTGGTTTGAGACGATTTCCGGTCTGCCGCCCGATCTATCGAGCCTGGCCATCGTGCCCACCCGTGTCCTGGTTCCTCTTCCGGCGATCTCCGTGCTGCTCTCGTTCCAGCGCGCCATCTTGATTCAGGACCGAAGGACACGCCCGATCACCGTAGCGACGGCGATCGAAGTCGCGGCCATCGCCCTCCTGTTTATCGCGGGTGCGTGGGGCCTCGGGCTGGTAGGAGTGACGGCCGCGTTCGCAGCTTTCGTCGGCGGACGAATCGCCTCGAATCTCTATCTGGCCCCGGCGTGCGTGCGTGCCGTGAGACAGTCCCGCACGGCTGCAGGCTAGTCCGAGAACGAATCCGGGGCTGAATCTGAAACAGCGTACCTTTGACCGGGAGGACCCGGCATACGTAAAATGCTTGTCGATTATTTGAGAAAATCCGGAGGCGCATGACAGGAATTAGACGGAAATGACCCAGGCCGCCGCGTACCCCACGATCATTCAGGGCGGGATGGGAGTAGGGATCTCGAACTGGGTCCTGGCCAACGCCGTTGCCCGATCCGGGCATCTCGGCGTTGTGTCGGGAACAGTCGTGGACCACGTGATGGTGCGCCGACTCGCCGATGGTGACGAGGGCGGTCACGTTCGTCGGGCAATGGAGTCGTTTCCGTTCCCGGACGTCGTGACCCAGGCTCTCGAGCGCTACTTCAATCCGGGTGGACGAAAGGAAGGGGAACCTTATCCCAACCTTCCGATGTTCCGCCAGAAGATGAAGACGGCCCGGCTCCAGCTCACCGCGCTCGCGAATTTCGTCGAGGTCTGGTTGGCGAAGGAGGGCCATGATGGCCTGGTCGGGGTCAATCTCCTCACCAAGGTCCAGATGCCGAACCTGGCATCGCTGTACGGCGCCATGCTGGCGGATGTCGACTATGTCCTGATGGGAGCCGGAATCCCACGTGAGATCCCGGGCGTGCTCGACAGGTTTGCACGCAACGAGAAGGCGAGCATTCGATTTGACATCGCCGAATCGGAAGATTTTGAGTGCGAGGATCTGGAATTCGATCCCGCCGAGCACTTCGACGGTCCGCTACGAGCCCTCCGGCGTCCGAAATTCCTGGCGATCATCGCGTCGAATTCTCTTGCCACGATGCTGGCGCGAAAGTCCACGGGAAAGGTCGACGGTTTCATTATCGAGGCTCCCACCGCGGGCGGTCACAACGCGCCGCCGCGCGGTGAGCGCAGGCTGAACGAAAAGGGCGAGCCGCTGTACGGCGAGCGTGACGAGGTAAATCTCGAGAAGATCGGCAGGCTCGGACTCCCGTTCTGGCTCGCCGGCGGTGCTGGACGAAAGGGGCGGCTGCAGGAAGCCCTGGACGCCGGAGCAACCGGAATTCAGGTGGGAACGCTGTTCGCCTATTGCGACGAGGCCGGGACGGCGGAGTCGTTGAAGAGGCGCGTGATTCAGGAATCGCTGCATGGACACGTGGACATCAAGACCGACGGTAGAGCATCCCCTACGGGATTTCCGTTCAAGGTGGTGGAGCTGCCGCAGAGTATCTCTGACCAGGAGACATACGAGCAGCGCACGCGTGTATGCGACCTCGGATATCTGCGCACCGCTTATCGCACCGAGAAAGGCGGGATCAACTATCGATGTCCGGCCGAGCCGGTGGAGACGTATGTGAAGAAGGGCGGCCGGGAAGAGGATACGGTCGGCAGAAAGTGTCTGTGCAATGCACTGATGTCGAACCTCGACCGCGGTCAGTTACGCAACGGCGGCGCGCCCGAGAAGCCGCTGCTCACGAGCGGGGATGACCTGGAGATCCTGGGTTCGTTCCTGAATGGCCGGACGTCGTACACGGCGGCCGACGTGCTGGACTACCTGCTTTCCTGATCGGGCCCGGGAGGTCCTTCGCCAGGTTCGGTGGTTTCATCAGCCGGTCTGGCCAGCTCTGACGCCCGCCCTGATACTGCCGCGAATACCGCCGCGCTCCGCTCCTTCACCCGCCTGGCCTGAACACGCCACGCCGTCCACCCCGTCGCCACTCCGATGGACGCGGCACCCGCCATGATACCGATTCCGGCGAGCACGGCGGACGGTTCGATAATGGCGCCCGTAATTCCCCCGAGCGCCAGCGCGCCAGGCACGGCAGCCACGTAACAAAGCCCCTTCAACGCCGAAGCGTCGGTATGGACCCTGATCGAGGTCGAATCCGACTCCGGGGTCACCGTCACCCGTATCCGGCTTGCCCCGCGAGAAGATTCCCAGTCGAGAGAGCCGAACGCTGCGTTCCGCGTTCCCGGATCACCGGCAGCGTCGCCGATCGTATCAGCCAGCCGACCGTAATCGCCGGACGAGACGACGCCCGGCACTTCACTTCGCAGCTCCATGATTCCGGCGCCTCCGAACAGGTTGCTCGAACGCTCCATCGCGACCCGAGCCGCGGCAGCGGCGATCCCGCTCGTATCCAGCCCGGCCTCCCTGGCGATCGACTCGATTTCTGACACCGTGAGCCCCGATCCCCTGCGGGAGGCCGGGAGACTGGAGCCGCCCGCCGACGCGCTCTCCAGGATTCGGGCCATCTCCTGCTCGGTGAATCGATCGTCGCCGGCACTCATGGGCTCCTGCCGTTTCTCACGATGTCCACGATTTCGGATGGTCTCCGGGCCACGTAATCCGGACTGACATCCCAGCCATCACCTTCGAGAGAGTCACCGAAGAACGCACCGACACTCATCACCTCCACGGCCGACCCGGCCTGGCTCAGCGCTGCGCGCGCGTTCGAGGCACACATGGTGTCCGTCTCGTGGTCTCCGATGAAGTACACGCGGGAGGCTTCCCCGATATCGAGCGCGTCGATGCAGCGCAGAAGCCCGCCGGCAGCCGGTTTCTGATGCTCCTGTCCGAGCTCTGCATATCCGAGAACGACACGGAAATGGCCGGACAGGCCGCTCGCATCGAGCGACTCGTTGATCACCAGGCTGTCATTCTGGGACAGAATTCCATGAGGCAGATCCGACAACTCCTCGAGCGTCTCCCGGACTCCGCCGAACGGCGCCTGCGGAGTTGGGTCGGAACGCTGCAGTGCCGGCCACATCTGGCCGGCGCGCTCCACATCTGTGTCCCGGAGGTCGAACTCCCGCGAATAGAATTCTCGCCAGTTGCGGGCGCGGGCCACGGCCAGTTCATATGCCTCGATCGAAGACAGCGCTGCAAATGAAGAGGCGGGACGCCCCGTCAATCGGTGGATGATCGTCCGATTTACCTGCAGGTTCTTTCGGTGTGAATCGACGAGGGTCCCATCGAAATCCCAGATCACTGCCGTATCGCGCTGTGCGGCCTGCATCGTCACGCTGCGTATTCCGATCATTCCAGGTGATATCCGAGTATTCCCGATCGAGGCCGCGACGATAGACCGGTGGGCTTCGGGGCCGCAAGCGCGGTTTCGAGCCGCATGTCCCGCCGACGCACCGCAGGTGCCGGAATTCGATGCTGATTCTTCGGTAGCCGGCTCCCGCCCGCCGGACCATCTTGGAACCATGAATCAAACAGAACTCCCACCCCGGGCAACGATGCTGGACGCGTTCCTCAACGGAGACGCCTCGTTCGATGGCGTATTCTGGACCGCGGTCGTTACCACCGGGATCTTCTGCCGGCCGACATGCAACGCCCGGAAACCACACCCCGAGAATGTCGAGTTCTACGGCTCGACGCGTGGGGCCCTCGAGGCCGGATTCCGACCCTGTCTGCGCTGCCGTCCACTGGAACCGCGCGGCGCGCCTCCGGAGTGGCTTCGGGATCTGATCCACGAATTGGAGGCGGATCCGTCGCGACGCTGGACAGACCATGACCTCGAGCAGCGAGGTCTGAGCCCGGAGCGGGTACGGCGCTGGTTTCAGCGTCACCACGGGATCACGTTTCACGCATACAGCCGGGCGCGACGTCTGGGCGAGGCGCTTGGACGGATTCGGCAAGGAGAAGATGTGTCTCGCGCCGCCTACGCCCAGGGATACGATTCATTGAGTGGATTCCAGGAAGCTTTTCGAAAGCTCCTCGGGGCCCCGCCCACGAAGATTCGTGACGCGCGTACCGTTCGCGTGACCCGAATCCTGACGCCGCTGGGTCCGATGCTCGTGGGGGGGACCGACGACTCCCTGTGCCTCCTCGAGTTCATCGACCGAAGGATGCTCGAGACTCAGCTCAAGCGACTGCGGGACCGGCTGGGCGCGGTGCTGATCCCCGGTTCAAACGCCGTGACCGGGGCGGCGGAGGAAGAGCTCGTCGCATACTTCGCGCGCGAACTCGACAGATTCAGTGTGCCGCTGGAAGCGCCGGGAACCGGATTTCAGCAGACGGTCTGGAAGGCTCTCCGGGAGATCCCTTATGGATCGACTGCCTCGTACGGAGAGCTGGCCAGGAAGATCGGCAGGCCGACTGCGGTGCGCGCCGTAGCGAGGGCCAACGGTGACAACCGGATTGCGATCATGATCCCCTGTCACCGGGTGATCGGCTCGGATGGTACCCTGACGGGGTACGGCGGCGGGCTGTGGCGAAAACAACGGCTGCTCGAGCTCGAGTCCGGCCAGACCGACGTGTTCTCGTCCCGACCTGTTTCCGACGCCGCAGGGCGGACGTAGCTAGGGGCCCGGTTTCTCGGCCTCGTCGATCTCGCCGAGGATCGGTGACGCGCGACCACGGACCCTGAGCTCGAACACGTCCGGTCTGGCGTAGTTTCCCGCGATGTCGAGCTGCCAGCGCGGTCCCACGAGCTGATCGGGGTGCACGTCGGCATACAGGATGGTCTCCTCCTCATCCGCCGGACCCGCAACAACTTTTCCATCCGGATCTACGATCGCACTCCCACCCGGATTGATCCAGCCGGAGATTCCCTCGAGATACTGCTGCTTCATGGCCAGTCCGCCGGGAACGTCATCGATGTGAAAAGCCTGGCAGCAACTGACGACGAAGCAACGGCACTCCTTCGCAATGTGGCGCATCGAAGACAGCCACGGCTCGCCATGGTCCCAGGTCGGGGCGACATAGATCTGCACTCCCCGGGCTGCCAGGGTATAGCGAGCCAGCGGCATGTAATTCTCCCAACAGATCAACCCGCTTACCCGGCCGAACGGAAGCTGGTGAACGTCGAGATCGTCACCGTCCCCACGGCCCCATACGAGACGTTCTCCGGTAGTCGGAATCAGTTTTCGATGCCTGCCGAGGATCGAGCCATCGGGCCCGACATAAAGCAGCGTGTTGAACAGAGTCGAATCGCTTCCCTGCGCGTTCTTCTCGTTCACGCCGATGGCGATCGTCACCCCGGTCTCCCGGGCCAGATCACCCAGCTGATCCGTCTCTGGACCAGGAATCGTGATCGCGCTCCGGTGCAGAGCCGTGTACGCCTCCCGAAGAGGATGCGTTTGCGCCGCCGGCGCGAACCACACCCACACCGGATAGCCGGAGACGAACGCCTCCGGGAACACGACCAGCTGAGCTCCTTCGCCCGCTGCCACGCGAACCAGATCATGCGCCTTGGCCAGGGTCGCATCGAGATCGAGGAACACGGACGACGCCTGGATGGCGGCGATCCGGAAGCTGGGATTCTGGGGCATGGTCAACGGGGTCCTCTGGATTCAGGGGCTACGGCATCCGACCGGCATCCACGTCCTCGATGAACTCGATGAGTCCGGGGAAGTAAGTCGCGGGGTCATCGTACATGGCCAGGTGGCTGCCTTCGGGGCAAATCAGAACGCGACCGTTCTGTACCTCCTCGGCCATCCACCTCATGTGCTCAGGATCCATCGTATCGTACTGTGCGCCGATCATCAGGGTCGGGACGCTGATCCGCTCCAGGTCGGCCATACGATCCCACTCCAGCAGGCGGCCGCTGGCACCCAGCTCGCTTGGTCCCTGCATCAGTACGTACACGTCGGGATTCATGTGCGCAAACGCCCGGTTCACGGGATCCGGCCAGTCTGACGGCGGCATGCGCAGGACGTGATGCACGTAATGCTGTTCGACAAGCAATTCCATGTACGCGGGATTCGCGTAGTCCCCCGCAGCCTCGTACGCCTGGATCTCCGCCAGGGCCTTCTGGTCCATCTTCGGCATCAAGACCGTGCGCGCATATTCGTTGTACGCCGGAATGCTCGCCATCATGTTGGAGATTATCAGCCCCTTGAGCTTGTCCTGGTACTTCAGGGCATACTCCAGGGCCAGGATACCGCCCCACGACTGACCGAGCAGATAGAAGTTGTCCGGCCCGAGGCCCAGAGCGATCCGCACCTGTTCGACCTCGTCGACGAACCGCTCCACCTCCCACAGATCCGTATCGTCGGGCTGATCCGAGTAGTACGAACCCAACTGGTCGTAATAGTAGTACTCGATTCCGGCACCTGGAAAATACGAATCGAACGCCTCGAAGTACTCGTGGGTCACGCCCGGTCCGCCGTGCAACAGCAGGACCTTGATCGTCGGGTTGTTGCCCACGCGCTTTGTCCACACGCGGAACTCGCCCTTCGGGGTTTCGATCGGGATCATGCGAACCCCGCCGGCCAGGAGATCCTCGCGTCCCGTGTTGTCGAAGTACGTGGACGAGGGTGCCTCAGCCGAACTGGCCTCTGGCTCGGGGGTGTCGGAGGCGCAACCGATTACGAGCAGGCTTGCCGCGACGAGAGCGATTCGGTTCGTCATCCGGGGCTCCAATTGCGTGATCTCAGAGTTCGACCTTCTCACCTTCGGCCGCGACGCGAAAGCCGTTTCTCTCGATCTGCTTACGAGCCTCACCACCATCGAGCAGCGCGGGATTCGTGTGATTCAGGTGAATGAACCGGATCTTCGCTCGCTCGGCAGGCGGCAGCACCGCGAACCGCTGCATACTGTGCGTGATGAAAGGGTGTGGAAACCCTGTCATGTCCCGACCCGGGATTTCGCCATTCGCGAAGAACGAGCCGTCGATGTACGCCACGTCTACCGATTCGAGAATTGACTCGATTCGCGTGCCGGCCTCGTCCCACTCCTCCCAGCTGTCGATGTCGGGAATGAACAGGACTGCGCGATCCGGACCCTCGATCCGGAACCCTGCCACTTCTGCGTATTCCTGCCGGTGCGGAACCAGAAACGGAGTGACCGTCAGTCCGCTACCCAGTTCTACCTCGACCCCGGCCTCGAGCGGTCTCAGTTCGATATTCTCGTACTTGACGAGCTGGCTCCACGGGCCATTCGCGGTGAGGAAGTCTGCCATGCGTGGCATGGCGTATACCGGGACGCCCTGCGCGCCCAGCGATTCGTGGCCGAGGAACATGAGGCCCGTGTAGTGCCCGATGTGGGCGTGGGTGAGGAAGATCCCGCCCAGCCCCGGTGCCGTAGCGGACGGCGCTAGTCGATCCAGCCTGTGCAATTGCTCCCGGAAATCAGGCGTCGCTTCGAATAACCACCGTTCACCGGTTGCCGGAGCGACGAGACCGAGGCTGACAACGAGCCGCCTGAGATCAGGGCTCTGCCATGCGGGATGCTCATTCGAGCCGGCTTGCGGCACACCACCGTCCTGTGCGATTCCGAGTACCACGACGTAGGGAGATGAGGTCTGAGCGTTCACGGCCGTTGGCCAGGCCAGCACGAAGAGGGCAGCCGAAATCATAACAACAGACCTGGGGATCATGGCACCTCGGAACCGGGGTCCAACTCCTTTTCGCGGTCCAATCCCACACTCAGGCCTTCGGAGGCAACGAGACGGTGCGAAGGCCGGTTCGTATGCCATGCTTCAGTCCTCCCGCACCGTCGCGACAGCCTCGATCTCGACCAGCAGACCATGATGCAGATCGCGCGTCGGGATGACCGCCCGCGACGGGCGATGGCTCCCGAAGAATTCGGCGTACACCTCGTTCACCCGGCCCCACGACTCGATATCCGGGATGTAGACAGTCGTCTTGAGCACCCTGTCGACGTCGCTGCCCGCTGCCCTGAGGATCGCGGCCACGTTTTCGAGCGCGATCTTCGTCTGCTCCTCGATGGTCCCGTCGGACCTCTGCCCTGTCGCCGCATCAACCGCCAGTTGGCCCGACACGAATACCAGCCCCCCGTGCACCACCGCCTGCGAATAGTGCCCGGCAGGAGTCGGCGCATCAGGTGTGTATATCATTTTCATTGCGTAGTTTACTTGTATTGTTTGAAGTTATTTATCACGCCGACAGGGGCGCCCGGCAAGCCGCTTCCGGGATCCTATTCCCAGGTCGCCTTGCCCACCGTGATCTCACCTCCCGGCAATCGCCACAACCCGAACGCCTTCCCTTCCTCCAGAAGCTGCGGCTCGAAGCCGCTCGGGAAGACCACCGTGCGAAGCAGGTCACCGTCCGGACTGAACACATCCCACGCGAACGACTCCGGTCGCAGTTCCGGTGCGAGCGTCCACAGATGCGGGTGCGAAACCGCTTGCTCGGGTCCGATTCGGCGAATCCAGGTTCGGTTCAACTCATCCAGCATCAGTCGATCGTACGCAACCCAGCGCTCACCGACTTCCATCTGCTCCAGCTCGTTCGTGAAGTCCCGCTGCACGGACTCGTCGACGTATTCGAACACGGTCAGGGAAGGAGCCCGAACCTCGGGCGAGACGGCGACCCGATCCCACTCCCGGCACACTTGCCGTACCGGGCGCTGCCCAAGCGTCTCGAGCATGAAGCAGTACTCGACGCCGTCGCCGAACGAGTAAAGACCGTCCGATCCCAGCGAAATATGCGCCCTCGGACCGAACAACTGCTTGGGCATCACGGTGCCATTGGCGTGCATCCAGTCGATGTGGGCCCAGGCACGCAGGGCTTCGAGGCTGTCACTCGATACGTCGGCCCACACGATCGCAGCTCTCGTGGGTCGGTTGACGCGAGGGTTCTCGACAGACAGATAGACGATTCCCCCGCCGTACGGCTGCAGATCCCAGTCTCCCGAGCGGGGTCGTACGAATGGCGCAACAGGCAAGACCCTCGCGTTTGCCAGGTGTTGACCATTCAGGTCGTGGAACGACAGCCGGCGCAGCCGATAGTCGAGGACCATGGTCGTGTCGCCCATCGAGCCGACCGCCATGATGTCTCCGAATTCGCCAGGGCCGTCTCCGAATCCTCCCGTCGTCGCAACGAAGCTCCCGTCGTCTTCGATCACATGGAGCCGGACCTGGTCCGCGACCACCACACGACTTCCGGCACGTGCCATGCCCGTCGGGAGCCCCAGCATCTGACCCTGTAGTACGACGTAGACTCGCGCACTGGAGGTCGGAGGAGACCACGCCGCTGGAATGGTGACGAAGGTCGTGTCACCGCGCACTGCGACATCCGCCCGCTGCTCGGGAGGGAGCTCGTCCGACCCGGAGCAGCCGACCGTGAGGACCAGGAGCATTGCCGCTGCCCGAGGCAACGACGAAATCGATCTATTCAAGTTCTTCTCGCAACTCAGGAGATTCGCAACTCGACCAGTATCTGACACCGCCAACCGAGTCTCTCACTTCACCCGGAATACGATCCCGTTTCGCGCACCCTCGACGCTCTTCGAGTATGCCAGTGCGGCGCGGGCCGCCGGGACGGATTCGAAACCGCGAAAATAAGGCGCGTAGGCCTCCATCGCCTCCTGTATGACACCCGGGCTTACGGCGTTGATCCGTTGCCCCCTCGGCATCTCGATCGCCGCGGCCGTAACGAACGCATTGACTGCACCGTTCACCATGGACGCGGATGAGCCGGCGACTATGGGCTCGCGGTCGAGTACTCCCGTCGTGAGCGTGAACGAACCGCCATCCGATATCGAGTCGCGGCCGATCAGCACCAGGTTCACCTGGCCCATGAGCTTGTCCCGAAGTCCGACCTCGTACCCCGATGCATCCAGTTCGGCGAACGGAGCAAATCTTACAGTGCCCGCAGTCGACACGACCGCGTCCAGCGGCCCCGATTCGGCGTAGGCTGCCCGAATGGACTCGCTGTTCGTGATGTCCAGCCGAATGTCGCCGGAATTTCGCCCCGCCGTGACCACCTCGTGGCGCTGTCCGAGCTCCGCTGTCACTGCCCTGCCGATCGTGCCGGAAGCCCCTACGATCAGAATTCTCATCTCGCTACCTCAAGCAGGTGATTCGTCTGTGTCCCCGTCAGCGGCCAGAATATCCGAGATGATTCTCGTGTGGTGCCCGTTGTGGATTCCGATGAACTTCAGGGTCTGATCCCGATTCAGTACGCCGAATCTGAAGTGCCGGAACCACGAGTCGGCTCGGGCGGCGCATGCAGACTCCAGCAGCCGCTGGGACGCATCCAGCAACGCAAGGAGTTCGTCTCCGGAGATGCCTGTCCGCGGAAGGACCTGCTCCGGCGCCTGGGCCCGGCCCCGCGGGATACGGCCGGACAGAAATATCAGCCTGGTCAGCATTGAGAAGCGACTGTCGGGAGGAGGGGATTCGGATTCGATCAGCAGGCCGCATACACCGATCATCGTCAGGCAGCAGTGATGAACGTGCATTCCAGCCGACCAGCCAGACACTTCCGGAGCCATGACATGAGCGCTCGACACGGCTGCGCGCAGTCCGCTCAGATCCGGTTGCACAGCTCAGCCCGGTCGGGGAACCGAAGCATAACCAGTGGCGTCGGGATATTCACGTTCACGTCGACGATCTCGTACACCGACATTGATTCTCCTTACCGGGACCGCGAGGTCTTCATGACACGGGCTCCATGAGTATCCCGCATGAGTCCACCGTGACAAGGTCTGCCGTGCCTGTCGACACGCGTGCTCAGCCAGCCTATCGTACCCGCTCATCACTCCCAGGAGAGGTCAGCTCATGAACACCCCGTCCGGATCCTCACTCTGTTTCGTCCTGACCGCGGTCTCGACCGTCGTCGCCTGTTCCCCTGCTTCGACCGACGACAGGCAGGAAGCAAGTGAGGTACAGGCAGCCGAGGAAGCCCCGGAGTTGGACCTGTGGGCCGAACTCAACGAGATCGCGATCGTCGAGGAATTGGTGATGATGCCGATGCGGGATGGGGTCCGACTCGCAACTCATGTCTATCGACCGAGGAACTCCGACGGCAGCCCGGTACCGACGATCTTCGTCAAGACGCCTTACAACATGAACCTGTGGGGCGACAGGGAGATGAACATGGGCCGACTCCGGCGGCCGCTCGAGGCTGTTCGCTGGGGATACGCCTACGTGAATCAGAATGAGCGGGGGAAGTTCTTTTCCGAGGGTGAATGGGACATCCTGGGCCCGCCCAAGACCGACGGCTACGACGCTTTGACGTGGATCGCAGACCAGCCGTGGTCCAACGGCAAGGTCGGCACCCTGGGTTGTTCGTCCACGGCCGAGTGGCAGATGGGCCTCGCTTCACTCGACCACCCTGCACACGCAGCCATGGTGCCCCAGGGATTTGGAGCCGGAGTCGGACGAATCGGCGACTGGTACGAACAGGGAAACTGGTATCGGGGCGGAGCCGAGCAGATGCTGTTCTTCTCGTGGCTGTATGGAGTCCAGAATACGCAGCGCCCGCAGTTCGAGGCGGACCTGGACGACGACGACCGGGCGAGACTCGCCCGCTACTTCGACCTGGCGCCTGAGATGCCCCGCGTCGATTGGCCGGAGGCGATCTGGCATCTACCGCTCGAAGACCTGATGCGGAGCGTAAACGGTCCGGAGGGGGTATTCGCCGACTCTGCGCCCGTGGCCACGGGCGGTCGCATGATCCAGCGCACTCCGAACGATTCGGCCTGGTATCGCGGCGGCCTGTACCACGATGACGAGCCGTTCGGCGTCCCCAGCCTCTGGTTCATGTCGTGGTATGACGTCTCGATCGGACCGAACCTGGCCATGTTCAATCACGCCCTGGAGAACGGCCTCGACGCCGAGACCCGCGACAACCAGTTCGCCATGGTGGCTCCGGTCACGCACTGTGCTTACACCCGGGCCGAGGAGAACACGGTGGTCGGAGAACGCTCCGTGGGCGACGCGCGGTGGGACTACAACGGATTGATCTATGCCTGGTTCGACCACTGGCTTAAGGGTGACGCGAACGGGATCACCGATTCCCTCCCCATCTTACGATTCGTTCCGTCGCCTGGTGCAGATGTTTGGTAGCGTGGTATTGGGCGTGGACGATCATGCCTTTGAAGATGCCATCACCCGCCAGCGTGAAAAGTATGG
>JBDGUY010000002.1:0-34399 GCA_039585935.1 Gemmatimonadota bacterium | reverse complement strand
CGAGCGCCGCCGCGAGAGGAGCGTCCCTGGTGAGATTGAGATCTGGAAGCATGACACCACCATTCCCCTCCCCACCGATCACGGCCCCGGTCTCGGCCATTCGCTCCGCCACTCTCGCCTCACCCACAGCACTCCGGAAGAAGGGAACGCCTGCAGCGTCCGCCGCGTCTTCGATAGACTGGCTGGAAGAGAGATTCGTCACCACCGACCCGGTTCGCCGGCCGAGTACGTACTCGACCGCGAGTGCCAGAGTCCAGTCTTCGCCGATTGGGGTCCCCGCCTCATCTACTATCGACAACCGGTCCGAGTCCGGATCGACTGCGAACCCGACCGGAGCACCTGTTGCCCGGACCAGATCTCCCAACTCGCCCAGGTTCTCAGGCGTCGGCTCTGGATTGCGAGGGAACCGACCATCGGGCTCGAGCCCGATTCCTGCCACGCTGCACCCGAGTCTGCGCAGGAGCTCCGGAACCACGACGGACCCGGCACCATGAACGCAATCCAGCGCGACGGTTGGGGCCCAATCCCTGATTGCGTCGACATCGACGAGTTCGAGACCGAGAATCCGCTCGATGTGATGTTCGATGACACCGGCTTGCACCGTGCGGGATCCGAGGTCGTCCCATTCCGCGAGGACCGGCCCCTGCTCGAACAGCGCCTGGATCTTCTCCCCGTCCACGGGACTGACGAATCGGCCATCGGCGGAAGCGAGTTTCAATCCGTTCCACTCGACGGGATTGTGGGACGCTGTGACGATCAGACCACCGATCGCCGCCGGATCATCCCGTACGGCGAGGAGGTGGGTAGGTGTGGGAGCGATTCCCGTCATGCGGACATCCACGCCCGCGGCGCAAAGCCCCGCGGCCACCGCGTCCGCCAGGAGCGGCCCCGAAGTCCGGGAGTCCCGCCCTACCAGTACATAGTGTCCCGTGGCATCGCTCCCCGAACGCTCGCGCAGAAACGCTCCGAATGCGGCTCCGTACCGGCTGGTGATCTCGGGTGTCATCGTGTGCCCGACGATTCCCCGGATTCCGGACGCGGATACAATCAATGGGTGCGTGACCGACACATCCCTCTCCATGCAGATAGTCTTGTCTCCAGGTTCCTGCTTTCCCTGGATCCGTCGTCGCCATCACAAAGCAGATCTCAAGACGGCAGCGCAAGAATAGCCCCAATCGGCCCAAAGCGGGATAGGTCATTGGTCCAACTTTGGATGCGCGGGCAAGGAATTGGAAAATCAGTATCGCGCCCGGAGCCGGAGAGCCCGACGACGGACTTCCGTCACCGAGAGAGTCAGGCAGGCGAAACCAGGGGCCCAGCGGATCGGACGTCCCGCGACGACAGCGGCGTCCTGGGATCCGAGCTTGAGGGCGGTGACGACGGCTCCAATCGAGTGCGCAGGCTTGAATCGCAGCACGAGACGAGCTCTCGTGGCCGAGACCCTCACGGCGACCGGTTCCACATCGAGTCGGCGGCACAGCGCGATCAACCCTGTCTCGACGGACGCCCTCGCCTCCGGCGCCACGAGCGGCAGGCGATCGAAAGTCGACCACAGGACTTCCGCATAGATGCGATGCGCCGAGCGGTCCGCGGAGTGGTCGCCAGGTACCGCATCGTTGCCCGCGAGGTCGCGCCGCTCGGTCTCCACCGGGCTTCCGGAGCCTCGATCGGTCGTATTCATCTCCCTGGCAACAGGGCGTGTAGTCGCTCGGATGGCTGCCGACGCAACGGTTTTGTCCTTGCCGCCGCGGGTTCTGTCGTCATGCCGTCGGGGCCGCTGTCTGCATCTGTAATTCCAGTACATGACCGAGTGTTCATTCGGACACTCATCGCCGCCTCAAAGTCGGCGCGAGACCGCACATGCGGGCTCGACCGGTGCGAAGAGCAGCCAATTCGCTGTAGCTTCGGGCGTGTCCTTACGAGAGCGCTCCGGCGATTCGGCTGACCGAGCAGAAGCAGATAATGGGAGAGAAGTCCATGCACACGCTTCCCGATGACGGTTTCGGGACTCTCGCGATCCACGCGGGCCAGGAACCAGAGCCGCGCAGCGGGGCGATCATGACCCCGATCTACCAGACGTCCACCTTCGTCCAGGATGGAGTGGCTCGGCCCAGGAACGGCTACGAGTACGCTCGGATGACGAACCCGACCCGCACCGCGCTGGAAGCGAATCTCGCCGCGCTCGAAGGTGGTGTCGCGGCCCGGGCTTTCGGCTCCGGACTCGCGGCGATGGAGGCGGTACTCAAGGCTACGCTTTCCGCCGGCGACAGGGTGGTGGCCGGGGACAATCTGTACGGGGGCAGCGAACGCCTGTTTCGGTTCTGGGAGCGTTTCGGAATCGAATTCGAATTCGTCGATTCGTCCGATCCGGAGGCTCTTCGACGCGGGCTCAGTTCGGGTGCCCGCCTCGTGTTCCTGGAGACCCCTACCAACCCGCTCATGCAGCTCACAGACCTCGACGCCTGCGCGACGATCGCGCACGAGTCGGGAGCACTGCTGGTCGTGGACAATACTTTCGCGACACCATGGCTGCAGCGTCCGATCGAACTCGGCGCAGACCTCGTCGTCCATTCCTCCACCAAGTACCTGGGTGGCCACAGCGACGTGATCGGAGGCGTGGTCGTGGTCAATTCGGATCCTCTCGCCGAAGCGCTCGGCTGGCAGCAGATGGCGACGGGTGCGGTTCCCGGGCCGATGGACTGCTTTCTCCTCCTCCGTTCGACCAAGACCCTTCACGTCCGTATGCGTGCGCACTGCGACAACGCAGCCCGGATCGCCGTATTCCTGGACGAGCATCCGGGGGTCGAGCGGGTGCTGTATCCAGGTCTGCCGGCACACCCCCAGCACGAGCTCGCCCGCAGGCAGATGAAAGGGTTCGGGGGGATGATCACACTCGACGTGGGAACGCCGGAGCGAGCGGAAGCGATGGCCAGTCGGACCCGATTGTTCGCGCTGGCCGAGAGTCTCGGCGGAGTGGAGAGCCTGATCTCGGTGCCCGGCCGTATGACGCATGCCTCCGTTTCCGCCGAACGACGTGAGGCGATGGGGCTTACCGACAGCCTCGTCAGACTGTCGGTCGGAATCGAAGACCCGGACGATCTGGTCGCCGACCTGGCGCAGGCACTCGACAGCATCTGAGCAGCCCCGGACGACGATTCTGAAACCGCGGTCGGGCGGTTAGCGTAGTGCCGGGTAGCGAATGGCGGGAGCGGTCTGGACCGGATCCCGGGACCTCCGGACACATGGAAGGCGGAGATGGACGACAACGACAGCAAACACATGTCACAACGACGCGTGCTTACCGAGATCAGCCCGATCGCCTGGGAACACCCCGCTGACCGGGCGGCACTCAACGCCCTGCGGAAGATACCCGGATTCGATCTTGCCCTGCGCAAGGTGTTCGGGATGTTCGGGGAGCGTGCGATTCGACTTGCATTCAAGGCCAACGCCGTGCGGGTCTCAGAAGTACAGTATCCCTGGGTTCACGAACGGCTGCTGCGCGTCTGCGAGATTCTCGATCTGAAGGAAGTTCCCGAGCTCTACGTATCACAGACGCCGGTAGTGAACGCTGGCGCCGTCGGACTGGGCGATCCGTTCATCGTGCTCAATTCCTCGATGCTCGAGGTGCTGAACAGGGATGAAACGGAGGCGGTGATCGCGCATGAGGTCGGACATATCCTCAGCGGACACGTGCTGTACCGGACCCTGTTGCTGCTCCTCATGAAGCTCACGGTATTTCGGTTCCCGCTGGCAGGAATCGCCGTTCTCCCGATTCTCCTGGCCCTGCTCGAGTGGTACCGGAAATCAGAGCTGTCCTGCGACCGGGCCGCACTACTCGGGATGCAGGATCCGGAAATCGTGATGAGCTCGCTCATGAAGCTGGCCGGGGGCACGCGCGGCGAGCCGCTCGACCTCGAAGCCTTCATCGCGCAGTCGGACGAGTACCGCGAGGGTGGGGACCTGCTGGATTCCGTGTACAAGGTGCTGAACGCGATCGGGGCCACGCACCCGTTCGCGGTAGTTCGCGTTGCCGAGCTTCGCGACTGGATTGACTCCGGCACCTACGAGAGAATCATGGCGGGCGACTACCAGCGCCGCGACGAAGCCGACATGCGCCCGTACAAGCAGGACGTGGCAGAGGCGATGCGCGGATACACGGACTCGGCGCATGAGATCTTCGACGAGGTGGACGCCGCCGTGGACAGGCTCAAGACCCGAGTCGGGGACGTGTGGAGGAAGTCGCGCGAGACCTGATCCTGCCGGTAATCTCCGCCGCTGAGTTGCGCGGTCCCTCCCGCCGGGTGGCGGGGGCGGGCCGCGCTCTGCATCGTAGCTCGCATGAACTCGAAAACGATCCTTCTCGTGGGAAACGGCGGCCGTGAGCATGCGATGGCCGCAGCGATCCGAAGCACTGCACCGGGAGTGGAGCTGCTCATCGCTCCCGGCAATCCCGGTACGGCACAGTTGGGCCGGAACGTGGAGGTCGCGGCGGACGATGTCCCGGGCCTGGTCGCGCTGGCCCGTGCAGAGCGAGCGGGCCTGACGATCGTCGGGCCGGAAGCACCGCTCGCCGCCGGCATTGGCGATGCATTCGCTGCCGAACGGTTGCCCCTGTTCGGCCCGAGTGCTGCAGCCGCACGGATCGAATCGTCCAAGGCGTTTGCCAAGCAATTGATGTTCGACGAGGGCGTCCCGACGGCGGAATTCGAGGTGTTTACAGACCCTGACGCCGCTCTCGACTACGTGCGTTCCGGATCCGGTCCGGTAGTGGTGAAGGCGTCCGGGCTCGCTGCCGGAAAGGGCGCCATCGTCTGCTCCGACCGTGAGGAGGCGGAACAGGCTGTCCGAGAGGTGATGGTCGACCGGAGATTCGGCTCCGCCGGCGATGAACTCGTCGTTGAGGAATTCATGGAAGGAGAGGAATTGTCCGTGTTCTTCCTCTCCGATGGTGTGACGGCCGTTCCCCTCGTCCCGTCGCGTGACCACAAGCGACTGCTTGAGGGTGACCTCGGGCCGAACACCGGAGGCATGGGCGCCTATTCTCCCGTGCGCGGAGCTGACGCCGATCTCATCGACCGAATCCGCACTGAGGTCGCCGAGCCGGTTCTCGCCGGTCTGGCGTCCCGGGGCAGCCCGTATCAGGGCTTCCTGTACGCAGGACTGATGCTGACAGCCGACGGCCCGAAGGTGATCGAATTCAACTGCCGACTCGGCGACCCGGAGGCCCAGGTCGTTCTGCCGCTCACCCGCAGTGACCTGGTCGAACCGATGGATGCCGTAGCACGGGGAGGAAGTCTCGGGGGCTGGACTCCCGACCTGTCACCCGGCGCCGCACTCGTGACGGTCGTGGTGAGCGGCGGATACCCGGGATCGTATCCAAAGGGGATTCCAATAGAGATCCCGACCGATCTGGAGGAATCTTCGGTGCACCTGTATCACGCGGGCACGGCGCTGGGCCCCGACGGCCTGGTCACGGCCGGTGGTCGCGTATTCGGTGCGACGGGGATCGGAGCGGATCTGGCCGAGGCCGCCGCGCGGAGCCGCGACGCAGCAGCCCGAATCAGATTCGACGGTGCGACCTGGAGGAACGACATCGGACGGTCGGAATTGGGCTGATGCCCGAGCTCCCGGAAGTAGAGACGATACGCCGGGATCTGGCCCCCGAACTCGAAGGACGGCGAATTTCGGCCGTCCGCATCCATCACGCCGACATCATCCTTGACTCCCTGTCCGGCCCGGAATTCAGCCGCCGACTGGAGGGCCGGTTGATCCGCGGAGTGGACCGGCGCGCGAAGTGGCTCCTGCTGAGATTCGACGATGGGCTCCTCGTGACCCAGCTGCGGATGACAGGGCGGTTTGCCATCGGACGGGGAGCAGTCCCGCCGCTCGCCGGCTTTCAACACGTCGCGGCAGAGTTCGACCTCGACGACGGCCGGACGCTGTTCTACGATGATGTAAGGCGGCTCGGAGGTTTCCTGTTGCTTACCTGGCCCGAATGGGCGCGGGAGGAATCACGTTTCGGCCCGGAGCCGCTGGCCACGGGCTTTCGAGCCTCCGACCTCGGTGACGCGCTCCGGAAAGGTCGCGCCCCCGTCAAGAATGCTTTGATGGACCAGTCCCGTGTGGCTGGAGTCGGGAACATATACGCCAGCGAGGCGCTGCACGGGGCCCGAATCGATCCGACTCGCCCGGTATCCGACCTCACGGATCGCGAGATCCAGCGGCTGCATCGATCCCTTCGCCGCATCTTGCGTTCGTCGCTGGGCAGCTCGGGGACGACATTCCGGGACTATCGCGCCGTAAACGGCAGATCCGGTTCCTTCCAGACATTGCTCAAGGTATACGGGCGCGAGGGCGAATCGTGCACGAATTGTGGTCACCTCATTCGGCGGATCGTGCAGGCGGGCAGGAGTACCTACTTCTGCCCCGGCTGTCAGCGCTGACGCGCACGGAGCGGTCGACTAGGGGGTAAACGGGGCTCCGTCTATCAGCGATATGTGCGTAATCTCGACCTCGCCGTTCTCCACCAGCGCGATGGCAACCGACGCGGGATGTCCGGACCTGGGCTTGGTGGCCGCTCCCGGGTTCACGATCCACCTGTTTCCCCGGCGATCACAGCGCGGTACGTGACTGTGACCGTGCACGATCACATCGGCCGTCGGATACAGCTCGAGCAGCGAATCGAATCGGGGCGCGACCCTGTCCCCATGGGTAACGGCGAATTGCACACCCTCCAGTTCCATCTCTATCGATTCCGCGGTCCACCTGCGGATCTCGTGACCGTCCACATTGCCCCAGACCGCGTCGACGGGTGCGATCACCTCCAGCTCGTCCAGCAATTCGAGCCGTTCCACGTCCCCGGCGAACAGAATCCGGTCCACGCCCTCGAGCAGCTCGAACACCCCGGGCCTGAGTTTTCCATGGATATCGCTGATCAATCCTACTCGCACCGATCTCTCCTCGGGCTGCGCCACGAGCATGTCGCCCGGAGCTGAGAGCGCCAGCTCTTCCGGGATTCCTGTTGTCGGGGAACCGGCCCGGCGTCTACGTTCCCGCCACGGTAGGGCGGAGCCGACGGGGCGGCAACGCCGGCGCTGAAGCAGCTCAGGGGGAGCGGCGAACCGGATTGGACTACAGCGAGAAGACGGACAAGGAACTCGTCCGGCTCAGTCGGCGCGGTGATGAGCGAGCCGCTCGCGAGCTGGTTCACCGGTTCGAGCGTCCGGTATTCTCCATCGTATACCGCATGGTTCGCGACCGGGAGCTCGCCGAGGACCTGTCGCAGGAGGTCTTCGTCCGCACCTTCAACAACCTCGACCGCTACGACCGCTCGTACCGGTTTTCTTCATGGCTGTTCAAGATCGCCTACAACCTCACGGTCGATCACCTCCGAAAGCGGGAACTGCCGACGATCTCGGTACACGGAGCCCCGGACGCGCTGACGCCCGAGCGTCAGGAAGCGACCTCCCTGAGCCTGGAATCAGACGAGGAAGCGCCAGATGACCGCCTCGTCGCCAAAGAACTCGCCGGCGAGCTCGAAGAGGCGATCGCCGGCCTCCGGGAGGATTACCGGACCGCGATCCTGCTTCGCCACGTCGAGGGGCGTCCGTACGAAGAGATCTCCGAAATCATGGGGATTCCGCTGGGAACTGTGAAGACATACATCTTTCGCGCGCGGCGCGAACTGCGTGACGCACTTTCCGGGTCGATCGAGGATTCGGATGACTGAAACCGGAGAACCCCGGCCACCGTACGGTCGAGGGAATGGAGGAAACGCTGTCATGAACGACACGAGAAACGGGACGACAACGCACCTGGCCGCAGAGGCCAGAGAGCGCATCGGAATGGGCGGAGAGCCCGGGCCGGGCGAGTCGCGTCATCTCGCTTCGTGCGACCTCTGCAGGCGGGATGTCGCGGAGATCGGATCGCTCCAGGAACGGTTCGCTGCCCTGGTGGTTCTCGTTCCGGCGGCCGGATTCGCCAATCGAGTCATGGCTCGCGTTCAGCTGCCGGCTCCGCGCTGGAGCCGGGTACTGGATGGTCTCCGCACGCACCCGCCGAGAGCGGCGGCGATTGCCGCGACGGCGATGGCTGCGGTGATCGGGACGTTCGTCTGGCTGACCACCTATCCGCAGGTCACTCCGGGCGTCATGGCGAGGCTGGTGTATGAGCGCGGTTCAGGCCTCGTCTGGCAGGGGGTCGTAGCGGTTGGAAGAGTCGTGTATGACTCCGGCCTCGCGACGTTGGTAGGTGCTTTCCGTGCCGATCTGAACGCATGGAGCGCCGTTGGCGCCCTGGCGACGTTGACCCTCGTCGGGATGGTCTCGATGTGGATGCTGCTGAAATTGATGGAAGTTTCGCCCAGTGCGATAAGGACCGGAGTAAGACGAATTGGATGATCGACACCATGGTACATGCATGAGCATGCGCCGTACTACTGGACGGCGGTCCGGAAGATGGAGGATGATGATGATGAAGGTCGATAGGGGAACGAACACGGGGAGCCTCCGTCTTCTGCGAAGAGGCGTCGCTTCAGCGGCAGTCCTGTTCGGACTGTTCCTGCTGGCGGGAGCCGAGGCGGTGGCCCAGGAGAACCCCGTCTACGGCAGCGCCGTGACGATGTCCTCCGGAGAGGCAACGCTGGAACTGGATCTCGCCTCCGGAGAGACACGGACGATTTCGTTCCGGGACGGTGAAGTCCTTGTGGATGGGACCGTGAGCGGATCGTACGAGGCGGGAGGGGCGCTGGAACGATCGTGGCGTGAGCTGCTGCGGAATCCTGACGTGCTCGATGCCGACGCGGTGGACGAGCTCTTGCTGGGCTGGAGCCCGCCGGCCGAGTCAAACTCCGCATCGGCAGCTGCGCTCGCTTCCGCGATCGAGATTCTGCAGCCGGCGTCGACGGAACCGGTGCTGGCGGGAGAAACAGAGATTGTCCGGGACCTGGGAGATGGCCGGGTCTCGATAGCACCCGGCATTCGTTCCCTGGATGGTCTGACCCGGAGCATGGAACAACTACACCGCTCCCTGGCGCGTATCGGATCGCACGCGCTTGTGTCGGGGGAAGACGTCGCGCTCGTCGTGCACGATGATTACGTCGTAGGCGCCGACCAGGTCATCGAAGGGGACCTTGCACTGCTCGATGGCGATGTTCTCCTTCAGGGCACGATCCGCGGTGATGCGATCGTGCTCGACGGAGAGTTGATTTTGGCGGAAGGCGCCCGGGTGGAAGGCGACCTGCTGCAGGTAGGCGGAGAAGTGCTGCGCGAGGGCGGTGTGGTGGTGGGAGAGCTCGTCTCCGTGTCGTTTGATCTCGAGGACTTCGAGGGTCTCAGCGAGCTCGCCGAACTCGAAGATCTGACCGTCGACGTACGGGTCGACCCGGACGTCAGGGTTCACACGAGCCGCCACGATCGGGGTTTCTTTGGCCGGATCGGGCACAACATCGGCCACGCTGTCGGAGGCATCGCCCTTGCGCTCGGCTGGCTGATCGGACTTGGCCTGCTGGGTGCCGCGATCGTCTACTTCTTCCGGCCACGGCTGGAAGTCGCGGCGGACACGGCGCGCCTCGACATGACCAGGTCATTCGGCGTCGGGCTGGCCGGACAGCTGCTGTTCGTTCCGATCGGGCTCGTGCTCGTCGTGGGAATCGTCACATGGCTGGTGATCCCGTTCTACGTCCTGGCGGCGGCACTCGCGATTCCGGCCGGTTTCATAGTTGCTGCGCACGCGACGGGTGAGATCTTCGATCTGAAGCGGTACGACTGGGTCGAGCGGCTCAACCTGCGTCGCTCCAACTCGTACTGGTACGTGTGGACGGGCATTGCACTGCTCCTCGCTCCGTTCGCCGTCGGCTCCGCGATGTACCTGCTCGGCGGCCTGCTCGGGTTCCTGAGAGGACTCGTGTTCTTCGCCGGAGGCGTGATCACCTGGGTAGCCATCACGACGGGCCTTGGAGCGATACTCCTCTCCCGCGGCGGAACCCGCCGGGAATACGTCGAGGGCTCGGCGACCGACCTGTTCGACGATGCAGAGGACTTCGCCGCGGAGACGCCCGGTGCATAAGGCAGGAATCGCACTCGCACTCCTGTTCGGGCTGTGCGCTCCCCTCGGAGCGCAGCAGCCCGACTGGACCGACCTGTCGGCCCGGAGACAGACCGATGGAATCCGTTCGGTCGACGCGCGCGTCACGTACGTGGCGGGAAAGCTCGAGGTGTTCGGTGCCGAACAGGGACTCCTGTACGACATTGGCCTGCGATACGACGCCGCCCGCCTCCGGCCCGAACGCTCGTGGACGGTCGACGGCAGCGCGGGACGGTTGGACCTGAAGTTCGAATCGGCCGGTGACTCGGATGCGGAGTGGGACTTCGACGACGACGAGTTCGGCAGGCTTCGCCTGGGGCTCAGCCGTGAGGTGCCCGCGTCCGTCAGGCTCGAGGTGGGCGCGGCCGAGGCCCGGCTGGAGTTGGGTGGGATCCCGCTCACAGACTTCGTCTACCGGACCGGCGCTTCCAGCACCGAAATCACCTTCGACTCCCCGAATCCGAGCCGCTTGGGACGCATGGAGCTTGCCGCCGGCGCGGCGGAGTTCGATGTGTCGGGCCTGGGGAATTCCGGCTTCGAAGTCCTCGACTTCGAGGGCGCGATCGGCGACGTAACGCTGGATTTCACGGGGGAGTGGACGCACGATGCCCGTGCCGATATCTCCGTCGGGCTCGGCGCGCTACACCTGGTCCTGCCGCGGGATGTCGGAGTGCGGCTGGAGAAATCCGGGTTCCTGGCCGGGTTCAATCCGCGTGGGATGGAGAAGGTGGAGAACGGTTGGCAGACGCAGAACTGGGAGAGCGCACGGCATCAGCTGCGTATCGACCTGAAGGCGGCGTTCGGCAAGGTCGTCATCTCGTTCGACGACTGAAATACGGACCCGGAACGGGCTCCGTTCAGTCCCGCTCCGGCCTCACGCTGACGGGTTCTCCTCGCTGCACCGACAAGCGATCCGCAGCGCTTCCATCCCGTACCGCGATCTCGATAGTCCCCGCCGAGCCGATCAGGGCCACGAATCGATCGGATTCCACACTCGTGTAGCCGCTGCGCACACCAGAGATGGCCACACCTCCGATTTCCGTGAGCGCTGAAGGTGCGACCCACGACGCGGGAATATCGGTGATCAGATTCCCGAACCGGTCGACATGCGCCACCCGGCCACGAACACAGTCACGGTTCCGCTGGGGCTGTGCGACTTCGAATCGAACCAGGTCCGAGACAGGCAACGGCGAGCCGAGTTCCTCCAGCGCCGTGCCGCACACGATGAGAGACGCAGCCGGGGCGAACGCGTCCCGACCGTGAAACGTCGCACTGACCGGGGCTGGCGCATAGCGGCCGGGATCGAGTGCCCAGGCTGATCCCTGCGCGCCCGGCGGCAGGATTCGGCTGAGGATTCCGTTGTCCGGTCCGACGTACCATCGGTCGCAAATACTGACTGCCAGCGGCTTCCGCGGACCGCCCACCCCGGGATCCACTACCACGACGTGAACCGACCCGGGCGGATAGCGCTCCCAGATCCGCCACAACACCCAGGCTGCCGACGCTATGTCGCCCGGCGGGAGATCGTGCGCGATATCCACCAGCCTGGCATCGGGCGCCCCCGAGAGGATTACACCCTTCATCTCGCCGACGTATCCGTCAGCGGTCCCGAAATCCGTGGTCAGGGTCACGATTCCCATATCGTTCGCCTCCGGTCGGAAGAAGCCGACCGACTCGCTCAGGTCGCTGAAGTCTCTCTGTTCCCGGCGGATACCATCTCGTCCACCTGTGCGGCCACCGCGGCCAGTGCCTGTGCTTCTGGCGAGTCGGGTCGCCCGATTACCGTCGGTGTGCCGCGATCCCCTTCCTGCCGCACGGCCAGCCCCAGCGGAACGGCTCCCAGAAACGGTACACCGATCGACGCGGCCAGCTTTTCGCCACCACCCGACCCGAACAGTTCATGCGTTGTCTGGCAGTCCGGGCACACGAATCCGCGCATGTTCTCGACGATTCCGATCACCGGAACGTCCACGCTCTCGAACATCCGAATTCCCTTCAGTACGCCCTGGACCGCCACGTCCTGCGGAGTCGTCACCATTACCGCGCCAGTGACCTGGACGAGCTGAACGAGCGACAGCTGTGCGTCGCCGGTGCCCGGTGGCAGATCCACGATCAGATAATCCAGTTCGCCCCACTCGACCTGGTGCAGAAACTGGCGGACGATCCCCATGATGATCGGTCCACGCCAGATCGCGGGCGTGTCGTCAGACACCAGGAACCCGAGGCTCATCAACTTCACGCCATGCGCCTCCACCGGGATCACCTGGTCATCTTCCATGCGAGGCTTCTCGTACGCCCCGAACATCGTCGGAATGTCAGGGCCGTAAATATCCGCATCCATCAGACCGACGCGGTATCCGGCACTTGCCCAGGCTGCGGCGAGGTTCGTCGACACCGTGGACTTCCCTACTCCCCCTTTGCCCGAACTCACGGCGATCACGTTCCGTACGCCTGGCAGCGGTTCCGCTTCGCTCGGGTGGCGAGTTGCCTCTTCGCGACTGACCTGGCCCGGCGACTGAGCCGGTGTTCGCTCGCCGCCCGGCGGTGCCATGACGGGCAACGGCCGTTTCCCACCCTTCGCGGCTCGGCCAGTCGGCGGAGGTGTCGCGGGAACCGTTCCGTCCGGGGGGCCTCCGGCCGCCTGTGCCAGTTCGACGATTGCCCGTGAGACGCCGGGCACGCCCGTCGCCACGAGGCGGATCGTGTCCGCGATATCCTGCGGTACTCCGGGAAGGATCGTCACGTTGATACGGATTTCACCGTCCGGGCTGGCGGTCACCGAGCGTATGACACCTGCTTCCACCACATCCGGGCCACCACTGCCGGTCCGGACCCTGGCCAGCGACTGCATCACGCGATCTTCGAGGGAAGGGGTCTCCATGTCGTGTATGTCTCGCATCTGTGGTTAGTTGAACTCGCCGTGAATCCGGCTGTAGTCCGGCCGGCAACGTCTGCGGATCAGACCGTCTCCACCGACTCGACACTGCTGACTTCGGGGATCAGCATCCGCAGTCGCTGCTCGATCCCCGCCTTCAGCGTCAGGGTGGACATCGGGCAGGCATAGCAGGCGCCAACCATCCGGATTCGAACGATTCCGGTCAGCTCGTCGAAGTCGACGAGCTCGATGTCACCACCATCGGCGCGGATGGCCGGCCTGATCGATGCGAGGATTTCCTCGATTCGATCTCGAGTCGGTCGTGTCGAAGCGGAAGCCGTCGCGTCGTTCATGCGGATCCGTGTGCACGTCTTCGTAGAGGCGCCGGCAACCGCGCCGGCAAGTTCGGGAAGCTATTCGAGCCCCCGAAGCCCGTCAACGAGACGCGTTCTCAACGAGTCCACGATCAGGTCGCCGTGCTCCCGTCCGTTCTGAATGAAGATACGGTTCGCGTCGAGACCCGCGGCGAGCACACCAGCGATGAACAGACCGGGCACCGTCGTTTCCATGGTCGCCGGATCGTGTACCGGTACCCCCGTCGTCGTGTCGATCTGCGCGCCCAGCGCCTGCAGGAAGCGCGGGTCGGGCCGGAAGCCTGTCATCGCGAGCACGAAATCGTTGGCGATCCACCGTTCGCCGCCGTCGCCGACCGGACCGATCTTCACGCGGCCGGGCTCGATCGCGAGCACCCGGCTGCCCCATAAGACTTCGATTTCTCCGCTGGACACTCGATTCCGGATGTCGGGCAGTACCCACGGCTTCACGCCCCGGTCGAAGTCATTGAGCAAGTGGACCATGCTGACCCGGGCTCCAGCTCGCCAGGTCGTGAGCGCCGCTTCCACCGCCGAGTTCCCACCGCCCACCACCAGGACGTCCTGGTCGAAGTAACGGTGCGGCTCGCGGAAATAGTGGGTGACCTTCGGCAGGTCCTCGCCCTCGACTTCGAGCAGGTTCGGTGTGTCGAAGTAGCCGGTCGCGACCACGAGGCTGGAAGCACGATAGCCGCCCTCCGTACCGTCCGCCCGGCAGGTATGCACGCCGAGTTCTCCGTCCAGCCGCTCGACTCTCGTGACGTTCTCGTACTGCCGGACGTCCAGGTCGAAATACTCGACGATCCGGCGATAGTAGTTGAGCGCCTGGCTGCGCGTCGGATTATCGCTGTCAGAAATGAACGGCACCCCCCGGATCTCCAGGTGGTCGGCCGTGCTGAAGAACGTCATGTCGATCGGGTAGCGCTCGATCGAACTGACGACGGGTCCCTTGTCGAGCAGCACACAGGACATGCCGGCGGCCTGCGCGGCCGCTCCGACTGCCAGGCCACAGGGACCGGCGCCGATGACGACGATCGCAGTCCGTTCGCTCATGGGTTCTGATTCCTCACGGCTCAAGTACAAAGCTGCGCACGGAACGAGCTCGCGCCCTTTCCAGGTCGAGCGGCACGTCAACGAGCTCTCCGGCCCGCCAACGAGAATTCAGGTCTCGATAGTGCCTGCTCAGAGGGTTCCCGCTCTGCCCGGTCGGAACCAGGAACCGGCCGACGATCGCCTCGGGCGTAACCGCTGCCACGAATCTCTCTGATGGTCCGTATTCGCTGGTCCACGGTGGCGTCCAGGAGCTGGAATCCAGGGCCGCCCAGATCCGGTAATCGTCAGGACGCAGCGTGTTCGGGCCACCCTCCGATGCATACGGTCCGATGTGGAGCCCGAACAGACGATTCAGCCAATTGACAGACCCGAGCGGGTGCGAGTGTCGCTCCTTGTGCAGATCGCCCCATGTCGATTCCGCTGTGACGCGGACTGCGTCCTCCAGGGCCTGTTCCTCCAGCTGCTCGAGCGACTCCACCTGTGAGGTCGACACATTGTCGATCCACGGACTGCCGTCGCCCTCCTCGAGCGTCCGCAGGGTCGCTTCGAGAGGAAAGAAGGCCCACTCCGGCGCCGCCGCGTACTCGTCGGCGGCGATCAGTGTTCGCAACCGGTAGAACCAGCTGTAGAACAGGGGCGCCGCCCGGGACTCGACAAGAACATCGCGATCCCAGTTCTCGAGCAGCTCTGCTTCGGCAATGAATCCGAGTCGGCGAGCGGCCGCCACGGCCCGTCCGATCGTCCTGTCCGCCAGCAGACTCCTGGTGTCATGCTGCAGCTCGTGCACCTCATCGGCGCTCCAATCCCGTCGCACCTCCAGCGCCTGCGTAATCCGCAGCGCACGCAGCGGCGAGGCGTAGTCGGTGCTTACCGAGCGCCCGAGTCCCCGGGCCTGCAGGTTATTCGCAGTGGCGATGTAGCCGCGTCGCGGATTCACGGCCGACGGGTGTGCATCCGTCGGCCAGAAGCCCGACCAGCCCTCGCCGACGGAGTCCGACGGCAAGGGCGTCGCCCCGTCCCGGCCCTCGCGCAGCGGGATCCGGCCGCCGAGCCTATAGCCGATCGTTCCGTCCCGCCCGGCATACACGACGTTCTGATGCGGGCGGGCGAAGTCCCGGATCGCCGCGTCGAGCGCGTCGGGATCCGCGGCGCGGTTCAGTCCATGGATTCCGGTCGTCGCCGAGCTGCCCACAACCGCCACCCACAGGACAGACAGGTCGGCTCCGACTCCGGCCAGCGCATCGCTGAGAAGCGGTCCACGGTGCGTCCGCCGGATCTGCATCAGCTCCGATGGCTGGCCACGCACGACCACGGTGTCCGTCCGCGATTCGATGTCGCGCCAGAAGATTTCTTCTCCGACCCGATCCCGGTATTGCAGGCCGTCCGGCGACAGGGTCTCGACCACGAAATCGATGTCGTCGACCATGCCGTTGGTGAACCCCCACGCGACGTCCCGATTATGCCCGACAACGACGCCGGGCACACCCGGCAGCGTAAATCCCGCGACCGCGAAATCGTCCGCTTCACCATGCAGTGCGGCCAGGTACCAGAGCGAGGGCGCCCGAAGCGCGAGGTGCATGTCGTTGGCGAGAATCGGGTAACCCGATTCCGTCCTGTCACCCGAGATCACCCAGGAATTCGAACCGGAGCGAGCCGACATCGTCGCGAGCACTCGCATGGGTAGCCACTCGTCCTCTACGGACACCCGGCCCACGCCCGGGACCCGTGCGGCGCCCCACCTCGCGACAGGGTCCGATGCGGCGGCCGAAACCGGATTGCCTTCAGCGGCTTCCGGAGGGAACGCCAGCCCGGCACCGGGCGGCGGACTCCATTCGCTGTCCAGAATCGTTGGACCCCATTCCGGATAGCCGTCGACGAGCAATTCGACCCGCTCGGGGTTCAGGTGCCGAGCCGCCCAGAACCTGGATAACTCCGCCCGCCAGACCGCGAGATCGAGGTTCATCACCATTCCGACCGCCAGCGTCGATTCCACGTCCCACGGCTCCGGCTTCACCCGAAGGACGCGAAATTCGGGTGGCAGAGCCCGGTTCCGGGACAGGAACGCGTTCACGCCCGATACGTATGCCTCGATTCGCCGGCGCTCGGCGGGGGAAAGACCCGCAGCGGCCGCCCGGGCGGCTTCATCGGTACCCAGCGTGCGGACGAACCGATCGGTTGCCAGTGCGGGCGCTCCGAATACTTCCGACAATCGACCGGCTGCGATTCTCCGGAACACCTCCATCTGCCACAGGCGGTCTGACGCATGCAGGAAACCGAGCGCCCGGAGGGCATCCGGCTCGGTGTCTGCGAAGACGTGTGGAATTCCAAAGGTGTCGGAGTAGACCCTGACCGGCCCGGACAGGTCGGCCAACTCTATGGAACCGGATGGATCGGCCGCCGACCGCCATAGCTCGAACCACATCCAGGTGATGCCCAGCCCGACCAGCCAGGCCACGAGGCAGACACCACTGACGATGACCCGTCTCAGTTTCGAGGCCGTCATCCGTCGTTGGGCGCGTGCCCGTCGTCGCCCTGAAGCTCCTGCGGGGGAGACCTGTCGTCGGCCGCGGAAGCGGCAAACGAGAGAGACTCGAAGGCATCCCCGCACCGCCGGACGAGACGCCGTCGGTACAGGTCGGCCAGAAGCCGATCGCACGACCCGGCCTCCAGGCCAAGCATCTGAGCGAGTTCGTGTGAGCGGATCCTTCCGCATGCACAGAGCATGCGCCACGCCTCGCCGGCGTCCGGATCCACGTCTCCGAGCAGCACAGGCTCTCCGCTGGTCCGCTCCGCGGCCACGGCAAGCCCTCTGCGCCGCAGCGCCCCTTCGACGGGATCCATGTGGTCGTCACGCACCCCACGCACGAGAATGAACAGATTGCCGGAGGCGTCCTGGTCCTCACCGAATCCCATGACCAGCTTCGCCACGACTTCATCGGCGCAGCTGAAGTCGATCACGACCACGTCCCGGAAATCGATGACGGCGAGGGATTCGCCACACCGGTCGGCGAACAGACGCTCGATTCCGTCGCGCACTGCCCTGCCCGTCTGGCGAGTCACGAGATACTCCTGGTACAGACTCGCCACGGCGATCGCCGGTATCGCCGCACGTCCCGCCGACGCGTCGCCCGGAACGCTCATCGAGCCTTCACCGTCCGAGCGGGCATGACGATCAGGATCTGCGCTCCCGGGAAGGCAGGCAGAGAGCGCTGCATTGGCGGGTAGTCGTCCCAGTCAGGAACGAGCGCGATCTGAGCATCACCGCTTCGGATCGCGAGCATTCCATCCCATTTCTCCACCTGCTTTCGAATTGCCTGAAGTCCCTGCCCACGGCCCGGATCCCGGAACCGGGACTCACCGAACAGCAGAGCCGCCTCCAGAGCGGTCGCGGCAGACCAGGACTCGCCAAACCTCCGGGCGTGCTCGGAAGCGAGAGAGCCCTCGAATCCCACCCCGACGTCCATTACCGCGAGCATGAGCACTTCGCGCCCGAGCCGCTCGCGGTAGTTGTAGGTCTGCGCGCATACCCAGCCGACGGTTTCGGCGTGCTCGATGATGTTCTGACACACTTCCGACAGCATGACACTGAACTGGATCACCGATGGCTTCGGGTAGTGGAGATGATTCTCCAGTATTGCGGCCGAGCGTTCCCGGACACGCTCGACGACTGCATGCACATCATGATGGGACCGAATCGGCGTGATTTCCAGCAGCGCATCCGATGCCCCGTGCGAACGTGTCGCACCCGGTTCGAGATCGAACACCTCGTGCGCCGACTGCCAGAAGTCCATCCGATCCAGATATGTCCGTACCTCCCGAGTCTCAGGCGCCTCGATACGGGGCGACAGACCGGTCCGTTCGCGGGCCACTTGCCCGACTGCCAGGAGTCCGATCAGCCCATAGGGAGAGACCCAGCGGACGTGCTTGGCATTGAAGAGGATCCTCGCTCCTGCCGCATCCTCTGCCGCGGGTAGGGACCGGACGAGTTCTTCGAATCCCCGGTGATCGAGCACCTCGGGAACATCGATTACCCGGCTCATCCTTGTCCTCCAGAATCCGCCGCGGACCGTAGCGCTGCCGCCAATCCGGCCGTTCCTCTATACGTGGCGGCCAGCCCTGCGACCCGGTTCGCTCGGCTTGCCGCCGCTGCCGCACTTTCCCCTGCGAGGAGGCTGGACGCACACGCGGCACCCCACACGTCGCCGCATCCGGTCGGATCAGCCTCCTCGGCCGACACGGGTTCTGTCGCCACCTCCCCCTCCCGCACACCATCGGCCGTGCTGGTGAACCACCGGGATCCCGCCGCACCTCTGGTGACGAACAGGGTCTCCGGTCCATTCAACACGGATTCTCGTGCCTCGTCCAGCGGCTCTCGGTCAGCCTCCGCCAGCGTGTTCAACTCCTCCTCATTCATCTGCACGAAGTCGAAGCAGCGGCGCCATGCAGGCCACTCAGGGAGCGGCCGCAGAGAGCGAACTCCGTCCGGACCGACCGAGAGAAGCAATGAGTGGATATCGGCGTAGACCGGGCCCCGATAGTCCGAGCGCAGCCGTCCGGCCGTCTCCAGGTCGATTTCCCAGCCGGCGATGAAATTCACGATCAATGCATCACAGGTCGAGACGGCGCCGGCAAGCTCCGGCCACCTCCAGCCGGGCACGCCCCCGGTGAGCTTCTCGCAGCGACGGGGCTTCGAGCTGTAGAACAGATCGACTCTGTTGTTCAGCTCCGCAACGGTGACCACCCCGTCCAGCGACTCTACCCGCTCGAGACCGGCCAGGAAGGCATCCGCCTCGGGCCGCAGATCTGCTCCGACCTTGATAAGAGGAAACACGTTCCAACCGGTCGGGGCGACCGCTTCCAGCGCCGCGAGAGAGTACGCGATCCCACCCCAATCCGTCAGAACATCATCGGCCGGAGCGGGACGGTGAATCGTATCGAGTACAAGGGTGCCCAGAACTCCGAGTCGGGGCATGTCAGAGGTCGCCGAACCGTTCCTGTCGGAACACGCAGGCGGCACCAATTACCCCGACCGTGCTTCCGAGCGAACTCGTGACGATCTGGCAGTTCTCCGCCGCGTGGCTGAATGCGCGGCGTCGCACTTCTGTCTTCAGCGGTTCGAGAAGTCGGTCTCCGGCGCGAGTCACGCCACCCGAGATCACCACCATCCCCGGATTCAAAATGTTGATCAGATTCGCGATTCCCGTGCCGAGAAACTTCGCCGTATCCCGCATGACTTCCTTCGCATAGTCGTCCCCGGCCACGATCGCCTCGTACACGGTCTCGGCAGTGATCCGTGACAGATCGCCCCTGACCATCGATGGAAGAAGGCTCGGTTCTCCTGAGTGCAGACCTTCCACCGCGCGAGCAGCGATCGCCGGCCCTGACGCGTATGCCTCCAGGCATCCATAGTTGCCGCAATTACAGCGGCGACCTGTCGAGTCGATCGTCATGTGCCCGACCTCGCCGGCCACGTCAGAGATCCCGTGAAATACCTTCCCATCGAGCACGATGCCGCCTCCGATGCCCGTGCCGAGGGTCACCCCGACGAGTGTGGAGATCCCGCGTCCGGCTCCCTGCCACCACTCTCCCAGGGCCGCCGCGTTCGCATCGTTGTCGAGTTCGGCATCGAGACCGACCGCATTGGAGATCAGATCGCGCAGCGGAAAGTTCCGCCACCCGAGATTCGGAGTGTTGATCACGGTCCCCGTGTGTCGATCGAGCGGACCGGGCGATCCGAGGCCGATTCCGTAGAACGCATCCTCCGAGACTCCGGCTTCTTTCTGCGCATCCCGCATCGCGTCTCGAATCAGATCGACGATCCGATCCACCACGAATTTCGGACCCTTGTCCGCATCGGTCGGCGCAGACCGCATGCCGAGGACCGAGCCACCATCGAACGGTACGACACCCACGTTGATGGTCGTCCCACCGAGGTCCACTCCGACTATGTATTTCCCGTCGTTCACATTCACGGTGACGCCTCCTCGAGAAGGGCGACCGAGGCTTCGAGCACCTCATCGACCGTTACGAGCCTGAGGCACTCACGCTCCGCCGACTCGAGCACGGTGCCCCGACCAGTACGCGGGCATTCGTTCTTCACACACGGGACACAGGGTAGATCGAACCGGCCGATCAGCCGCACACGACTCGCGAGCGGACGCGTCTGCCGGATGTCCGCCGGCCCCTCAAGCGCCACGATGGGCCGATCGAGTGCCGCCGCCAGGTGCATCGGGCCAGTGTCGTTCGTTATCAGAAGATGGCACTCCGCGAGGAGCCCGGCCAATTCTATCAGTGAAGTACGGCCGCCGAGATCGAGCACCGAACCGTCGTGTTGACCATCGACCGTCCTCGCACTCCCGGTCACCTCCGCCGTAATCTCGCGATCGTCGGGTCCGCCAAGTACGAGAACCCGATACCCGCGCCCGGCGAGCGAACGCCCGAGCGCTGCGAACTTCTCTGCCGGCCAGCGGCGGGATGCTCCCTTCGCACCAGGGAACAGGGCCACGGGCGATCTACCGTCGTCCGGAATCCGCAGGGCCTTCCGCCTGTCCGCCCATGCCGAGGCGGACGCGGTGAGCTCTGTGAGACGCGGGGCCGGCGGTTCACCTTCAGCCACGGGCAGCCCGGCGATCGCCATGAACTCCTTCACCCGGTGATCAGTAAGCAGTTCGGACCGGTCGACGGGGTCGGTCAGCAACCAGGCACGCCCGCCCCCGGTGGTTCCGCGGCGTGTCGCCAGCCCGGCCGCCCGGAAGATGAGCGCAGAAGAGATCGAAGGCGTGAGGAGAATTCCCCGCCGAGCGCCCCGGTCACGGAGTTCACCAGCTGCGGCCCGAATGTCCCGCCGGTCCGACAGCGCCAGTACACGAGCGTCGAGGCCGGCGAGTGTAAACAATGGTACCAATCCGCTCACGGCCTGGACGATCGGTGCAGTGCCTTTTTCGGCTCGTTCACGCGCGCTCGCCGCATGCAGTGCTGGCAACGCGAGAATCATCTCCCCGAGGTGGTTCGGCGCTCGTATGACCAGGCGGTCCGTCACAGGCTACCCCGATTCCTCAGTCGCCGACCTGCAACACGGCGAGAAACGCCTCCTGCGGGATCTCGACCGATCCCACCTGTTTCATGCGGCGTTTCCCCTCTTTCTGCTTCTCGAGCAGCTTGCGCTTTCGCGAGATGTCTCCGCCGTAGCACTTCGCGGTGACGTTCTTGCGGAGCGCTTTCACTGTCTCCCTGGCGATCACCTCGCGACCGATCGCCGCCTGAATCGCCACCTCGAACATCTGCCTCGGGATCAATTCGCGAAGCTTTCGGGCCACCTTGCGGCCGTAGTCGTAGGCGCGATCCCGGTGCACGATTACGCTGAGCGCATCCACCGGATCGCCATTCAGCAGGATGTCCAGCTTGACCAGGTCGGACAGCCGGAATCCGGCCATTTCATAGTCCAGCGCCGCGTAGCCCCTCGAGATCGTCTTCAGCCGATCGTAGAAATCGAGTACGATCTCCGCCAGCGGAATGTCGTAGCGAATCTCGACTCGATTCGAGTCCAGGTAGTGCAGCCCGACGTACTCTCCCCGGCGATCGTGACACAGGGCCTGGATACCGCCGATATAGTCGGACGGAGTCACCATGTGAATTCGGACGTAGGGCTCCTCGACGGTTTCGATCACACCCCGTTCGGGCATCTTGCTCGGATTTTCCACCGAGACCGTCTGGTCGTTGGTCAGAGTAACACGGTACTCGACGTTGGGGATCGTGGTCACGAGATCGAGCCCTGCCTCCCGCTCGAGCCGTTCCTGCACGATCTCCATGTGGAGCAATCCGAGAAATCCGCAGCGGAATCCGAATCCGAGGGCCTGAGAAGTCTCGGGTTCGTAATGCAGACTCGCATCGTTGAGCTGCAGGCGCGCCAGGGCATCGCGCAGTTCCTCGAACTGGTCCGAGTCCGACGGATACAGACCGGCGAATACGACCGGCTTCGCCTCCTGGTAGCCCGGCAGAAGCTCCGTCGCCCGGCGTTCGGCGTCGACGATCGTATCTCCGACCTTCGTATCGGCGATGTTCTTGATCTGAGCGGTCAGGTAGCCCACTTCACCGGTCGAGAGCTCGTCCACCGGCTGATATCCAAGGCGCAGAAACCCGACTTCGCCGACCTCGTAGACCGCAGCGGCCTTTCCGAATCCGATCTTCTGGCCCGGTCGGATCGAGCCGTCCACGACCCGGATGAACGGCACGGCTCCCCGGTACTTGTCGTACATGGAATCGAAGATCAGAGCCCGCAGCGGAGCCTCCGGATTCCCGGTCGGGGGAGGTACGCGACTCACGATCGCCTCGAGGATCTCGTCTATGCCCGAGCCCTCCTTGGCGGACGCGAAGAGCACGTCGTCCGGATCGATCCCCATCAGGTCACAGACCTCATCTCGACGGCGCTCCGGCTCCGCCGCAGGCAGATCAATCTTGTTGATCACCGGGATGATCTCCAGGCCTGCATTCAAGGCCAGAAACAGGTTGGAGATGGTCTGGGCCTCGATTCCCTGCGATGCATCGATGATCAGGAGCGCGCCTTCGCACGCCTCGAGGCTTCGGCTTACCTCGTAAGTGAAGTCCACATGCCCCGGCGTGTCGATCAGATTGAGCTCGTAGTCCCGACCGTCGAGGGCGCGATATGGCAGGCGGATCGCGTTCAGCTTGATCGTGATGCCTCGTTCTCGCTCGAGATCCATCGAGTCGAGCACCTGCTCCTTCATCTTCCTGAGCTCTACGGCGCCCGTGCGCTCGAGCAGGCGATCGGCGAGCGTCGACTTCCCGTGGTCGATATGGGCGACGATGGAGAAGTTGCGAATCGAATCTAACTTCACTCAGACCTCTGGTGATTCGGCGTATTTTCGGGAGCGCGAATATAAGACGCGCTCCCTGCGTACAGCAATCAGATCTCGACCACCATTCCATCGCAGGCCGCCTCGACGCCCTGCGGCAGCCTCTCGTTCAAATCCTCGTGGTCCAACCTGTGCGTCAGATGCGTCAGAAATGCCCTCTCCGGACGTACTCGCTCGATGACTTCGAGCGCCTGTTCGACGTTGAAATGAGCGGGGTGCGGCGAACCGAACCACAGTGCGTTGAGAACCAGTACCCGGCTACCCTCGAGAAGACCCCACACCTCATCGGGCACTCGCTTCGCATCAACGATCAGCGACAGATCTCCGCACCGGAACCCGTAGCTCCGGTAGGCCCCGTGCGGGAAGCCGATCACCCGAAGGTCGAATCCCGCCGCATGTACCTGGTCGCGATCGTTAAACGGCGTCAGTTCGACGCTCGGCACCACGGTCCCCGGCTGTCTGCTGGGCTCGGGGCCCAGGAAGTACGAAAACCGCGTGGCGACCTCGGCCACGTGCTCGGCCGCGAGGTGCAGCGGTATTCGGGATTCATCGTGCCCCGTGAATGCGCGCAGATCGTCGATCCCGTGCAGGTGGTCGGCATGCGGGTGTGAAAGGAACACCGCATCGACTCGATCGATGTCCGCCGCCAGGAGCTGCAGTCGCAACTCCGGCGGAGTGTCGACCAGCAGCCGGTGATCGCCAGCTTCGAGCACGACAGCATGGCGAGTCCGCTTGTTTCGAGAATCGGTGGAGGTGCATACGGCGCACCGACACCCGATGACGGGAATGCCGAACGAAGTGCCGGTACCGAGGAATCGAAGGTTCACGCCTGTCCTCAGAGCGTTTCGATCCGCATGTAGTTCGTCGTGCCTGGGGTGTGGAAAGGTACTCCGGCTGTCACGACGAAGGAGGCCCCTTCCTCGCCGAGTCCGTGCTGCCGGGCAAATACCCGCGCCGACTCCAGCATGTTTTCGTACGAGGCTTCCGCTTCGAGCAGCAGCGGCACGACACCGTAGGCGAGCGCCAACTGGCTGAACGTCCGGGGCTGGTCCGTAACGGCCAGGATCGGAACCTTCAGTCGCTGAGCCGACTGGACCCACGCCGTGAATCCGCTGTTGGTGAACGTCACGAGGAATGGAGCTCCGAGCCTGTCCGTGGCCTCAGCCGCCGCTCCGGCGACGGCGCCGGCGACCGTATGGTGTACCGGAGCCAGGCCGCGAAACCGTGCGCTTCCCTGTACGTCTTCGTCGATTCCAGGCTCTCGCTCGATCCGTTGAATGATGCGTGCCATCGTGCTGACCGACTCGACCGGATACTCCCCGATCGCAGTCTCTGCAGAGAGCATCACCGCATCCGTCCCGTCCAACAGCGCGTTTGCCACATCCGACACCTCGGCGCGCGTGGGACGAGAGGAGACGATCATCGATTCCAGCATCTGCGTCGCCGTGATTCCGAGCTTCGCGGCCCTGCTCGTGAGGCGGAGTATCCGCTTCTGAACCAGCGGGACCTCCTCGAAGTCCAGCTCTACTCCGAGGTCTCCACGGGCCACCATCACTCCATCCGCATTGGCCAGAATCCCGTGGAGATTTCGAAGGGCCTGGGCCATTTCGATCTTCGCGATCAGCAGTGCGCGCCCCGCGACCAGCTCGCGCAACTCGTCCAGGTCGTCCGGTCGGCGGACGAAACTCAGGGCGATGTAATCGACCCCCAGATCGAGCGCGAGTCGGGCGTCCTCACGGTCTTTTTCCGTCAGGCTTGGCGCCCCGATCTCCACCCCGGGAAGATTGATGCCCTTCCCGGAACGGAGGGGGCCGCCCTCGAGCGCCTCGAGAAGCACGCGGTTGTCCTGGATCTCGAGCACGGACAGTTCGATCTTGCCGTCGTCGAACAGCACCCGGTCCCCCGGGCCGAGGTCTGTGGCGAGATCCGGGTACGTGGTCGGGATCTGCACGGGTCCCGTCGAATCCGCGGGACCCGGCACCTCATCTTCCGGATAGGCCAGGTAGGTCGCGCCGGTCTCGATTTCCAGCGGAGAGGCAAGCAGTCCAACCCGAATCTTCGGACCCTGAAGATCAGCCAGGACAGAGATCGCGCGACCGGACTCCCTGGACGCGGAGCGCGCGAGTTCGACCGCCCGGGCTGCCTGCTCGTGCGAACTGTGGGAAAAATTCACGCGCACCCCGTCGAGGCCCGCTTCGACGAGAGATTTGAATACCCCCGGGTCCCGGCTCGCGGGTCCGAGCGTGCAAAGGATCTTGGCGCGCCGGAAGGCGGGGCTCTCATTCATCACGAACAACCGTTTTCGAAGGTCTCTGGTGGATGGAAGCGTCGAGCGGGAACTCGGACGCTGCATACCCGGATCCCCACGCGGACAGGGGACCCGGGCTCATCAGCGTTCAGGCGATCAGGCGCCCGTCGGCACAGAGTTCCGGACGGTGCGCCGCGATCCAGCCGTGCATCGCCTGGAGCGTCCCGAAAGGAAGGGTCTCGAGTTCCGCAGGCTCCAGCCCGGGAATCACGCATGCGGCTGCCCGGCGGAAGAAATACGCCATCTGCCTTGTACGCTGCTCACCGCTGAGGCTCGTTCCACCGGGAATGTCCGGAATCGGTTCCAGCAGCCTTCGATAGCTGAATACTTCTCGGGGAGAGAACACGTCGGGAATCTGGTATGAACGCTCTCCCAGCTGGAACGACCCGTCCCGTGCGATTTGAATGGCCTCTCCCATAGCACCTCTCCTTACCCACCGGTAGGCGATCGAACGGAACCCCGGGGCCGAGGGGTTCGACTCACGAAAGTACCGCCCGAAACGGGGTTCGGGCAAATTTTGCGCAGCTGGCGCCGCACCCGGAAAAATCAGACGTGTCTCGATCGGCAACCATGTGCCGGGCAGGATCTCCAACTGCCGGAAGAAACTCTCCGGGCGGGACGAACCATGGTCCGAATGCCCACTGGAGACCGGCTACGCGACTTGCCTGTTCCGATCGGACGTCGATCCCGTATAGAAACCGAAAGTACAAGATCTGGTGCCCAAACAACCTATCGGGTCCACATGTTGTGGGTCAAGTTTTGGAATCCGGTTGCGCGGCCAATGGCGAGTGCCGGCCCGACGCTTGTTGCATCGCGTTCGCCCGCCTACAATGCCCGACGGAGTCCAGGCCGTCCTGCGCGAATTGGACCGTTTCCGAAAGTAGACCACGAAGGGAATCAGCCGAACATGACTCGATTGCGTGGCAGTGTGAAGTGGTTCGACCCGGAGAAGGGGTGGGGGTTCATCCGGCTCGAGGATGGCAATGAGGTGTTCGTCCACCATTCCGACATCCAGGGTTCGGGCTTCCGGAGTCTACGCGACGGGGCCGAGGTCGAACTCGACGTCGAACGAGCGGATCGAGGCCCTCGAGCTCGAAATGTCACGCGGCTCGACGGCGAGACCTCGGAGGAACGGCCTTCGGACCAGGTCTCTACGAATTCACGAGACCAGCGCGGAAGTCGGAGCGACTCAGGGCGCTCCAGGCATTCCGGGCAGGCCGCAGGCTCTGCCCCGGAGCTCCAGACGCTCGCCGAGCAGATCCGGCAGCGACTCGCATCCCGCTTCACGTTCTTGCGCTGACGAGCACCCCCCCGGCAAACCGGCATCGAGGAACGCGCGGCCGTCACGGCGGACGCGAGTTGGCAATTGACCCGATAATGCACTATTTTGCGCGGCTGAGACGGATACAGACGTGCGAGGCGTGGTGTCTCGCGCGAGTCGCGTTCCTGAAGGGGTGAGCGAGTTTTGGAGATTCAGATCGCCGAAGGACAGAACCTCGAAAAGGCTCTGCGCCAGTTCCGCCGCAAAGTACAGCGAGCAGGGATTCTCGCGGACATGCGCCGGAAGAGGCACTACGAGAAGCCCAGCGAGGCGAAGCGTCGTAAGCAGAAGGCCGCACAGCGAAGGCTCGCGCGCAATGCCCGGAGGCGGAAGCAGCGCGACTGAGCGCGGCTCCGCTCCGGGTTACTCCGGATCCATCCTACAGATTTGACCGACCGCATTCGCAGGGGGTCTTCAGCTCCGGCAGGCCGGTACCTCAGGCGTGTTGGCGTAGCCGCGAGGCGACCTGACGTCCCCGACGAATACGGCGCACTCTCCGGTCTCGGACTTCGCGATCGCCGAGAAGCCGTCCGAGTCTCCCTGGATGAGATCGACTCGAACCCCGGAGCCCGGCGTGAAATCGATACTCCCAAGGTCTGCTGCGTAATAATCATTGGCCTCGAAATAGGCCTTTTGAGCCGTTACGAGGCGAGACAGCTCATATTCGAGACTGGCATTCGAGACAGCCGCACCGGTAGTCTGCGCGCCGGCGGCCGCTCCCGTTCCACCTGGATCGGTTCCGACCACGACTTCCCGACTGCTGGCACAGGCCGATGTTCCGAAAGCCAGAAACACGGCGGCGATCAGAGCGGTGAGTTCGTTAACCTTCGACATGACTTCCTGTCTCCCCTGGCGGGTCAGCATTGCTCGGTCGCACCATCGATTCGAGCCGATCGATGCCCGAGACGACGGTGGATCGGATGACAGAACGGAATAAGCTGACACGCGGCACGGCGGCCGGACAAGGGTGCGACTCGGCTCATGGTGAGGTGGACCGCGTGTGGATTGCCGGGCAAGTGCTTGAATCGGGCTACGAATCAGGTGTCCTCCGGCGGGCTCTGAGATACGGCGATGGCCTGTTCGCCACGCTCCGCATCGATGCCGGACAGTTGCTCGACGCCGAGCGGCATGCCGGGCGCCTGCTCGCGGGAGCTGCCGGGATCGGACTGGATCCGCCGCCCGGCTGGCTCGACATCAATCAGATCGTCGAGCGTCTCCTGGAAGCCGCCGTACATCTTGGCGCGCGACCCGGCTCCGCTGGCGTGCTTCGGTGTCAGTGGAGTGCCACGGATGTCGGTCGCGGCTTCGGAAGGTCCAGCGACTCGCTGGCCCTGGTCGAGCTTTCGGAAGCTCCTGCTTCCAGACACCTCCGTGTTCGTGTGCTGGACAGCGACGAGGTCCCCCGGCCTTCGATTCCATACATCAAGACCTGCAGTGCTTTGCCTCACGTCATCGCCGCAGGTCATGCGGCCCGACTCGCCGTAGACGAGGTGATCCGCGTCTACGATGATTGGCTGGCCGAGGGCGTTGCGGCCAACCTGTTCTTCGAACGTAGCGGCCGGCTGCTCACGCCAGATGACGAGTTACCGCTTTATCCCGGCGTCATTCGGCAGAGAGTGATCGAGGAGGCTTGCGACCTGGACATCGAGATCCTCGAGGGACGGTGGACGGCCCGAGAGCTGAGCGAGTGCGACGGTGCCTTTATGACCGGTTCCGTTCGAGGCGTGGAGCCAATCTTGAACCTGGACGGCAGGTCTCTGCAGTCCACCTCGCTGATCGATGCCCTGTCGAGCGCGGTCGCGGAGGTGCGCAGGAAGGAAGCGACTTCCCTGCCGGGCGATACCAGATGAAGAAGCTCGATCCGACCGGGCCTCCCGAGCAGATCAGTCCCAGGTGCAGGCGGATTCCACTTCCCGATCCGTTCGTTCCCGGGGTCACCTCGGCGTTTGTCCTCGACTCGAACGACGGCCTCCCTCCGTGGCTCCTCGACTCTGGAGCCGACATGCCGGAGTCGGAAGCGGCGCTCAGAACAGGACTCGACACCCTGGCGCTCACGCCCGAGTCCGTATCAGGGGTCGTTCTATCGCACACGCACCTCGACCATTCCGGCGGCCTTCTGCGCTGGACTCCAGCACGGCTGCTCGTCCACGAGAACGCCGTGCGGGAGATGCGGAATCTGCAACCAGCATCCAGCCGGGGTCGGGCGGCGCTGCAGATCATGGGAGTCCCGGCCGAACTGGTGGAAAAACTGGCCCCGGAGACAGAGCCTGTAGGCAGCGCTCCATTCGCCCGGACTCCCGTGTCGGACCCTGTCTCGGGATCGGAGGGTCCGATTCCGAATTCGGAAGGCTGGAGGTGGATTCTCGCGGAGGGGCATGCGCCGGGTCACCTGATGGTGTTCCATCCGGAAGACCGTGTGCTGCTGGTCGCCGACCAGTTTCTTCAGAGGTGGAAGACGCCGATCCGCATTTCGGACCCGGAGGAAGACAGCTTCGGGATGTACCTGGACTCACTGGAACGGGCGCTGGGGCTTCAGCCGCTGATCGTGTGCTCCAGTCACACGGGCACAATTCGTCCGGCGATTCCCTTCCTCGAGGACCGGCGCAGAGTCCTGAATCGGCAACTCGACCGCACTTTGGGGGCGATCGAGCAAGGTTCGACGACAGCGTGGGACCTGGTGGCGAGTGGTGGCGACCACCAGCTGAGCGGCGGCCTTCTCATCCTGTACCTTCGCGAGCGCCTCGCCATGCTGCGTCACCTCGCGGCCGGCGGTGCGCTCGATCGACAACAGCAGGACGGGGTAGAGCGCTTCGTTCTCGCTTGATCCCGGAAGCGCCTGACGATCTCCGCGACCTCGAATCAGGTCATCGCTTCAGTCCCCGCCCCGAACCGCCCCACCACATATTCCTCCAGGAGATCGATGAACTGAGCGACGATGGCGTCCCCGCGTAGAGTCGAGTGGTGTTCCCCGTCCACGTACACGGGTGCACTGGGTTCCTCGAAGCTCCCGGGAAGCGAGATCCCGATGTCAGCATGCCGGGATTCACCAGGACCGTTCACCACGCAACCCATTACGGCCACGCTCAGACTCTCGATTCCCGGGTAAGTTCCGCTCCACTCGGGCATGCGCCCACGCAAGTACTCCTCGATCTCCTGTGCCATTTCCTGGAAGAACGTGCTCGTGGTCCGACCACAGCCCGGGCAGGCCGTGACCTGAGGCTCGAACATCCGCAGTCCGAGCGACTGCAGGATCTGCCGCGCGACCCGGACCTCTTCACTTCGATCACCGCCAGGAGTCGGCGTGAGCGAGACGCGGATCGTGTCCCCGATACCCTCGGCGAGGAGAATCGCCAGTCCGGCGGTGCTCGACACGATCCCTTTTCTGCCCATCCCCGCCTCGGTCAGACCCAGGTGGAGCGGGTAATCGGAGAGTGGTGCGAGGCGACGGTACACGGTCAGCAGGTCCTGCACACCAGAGACCTTGGCACTCAGGAGAATCCGATCGTGGGGCAGGCCGATCTCCTCGGCCACCCGGGCCGAACGCATCGCGCTCTCGATCATCGCATCGATCATCACGTCGTGCGCCTCACGAGGCTGCTCGAGAGAGGCATTCTCATCCATCATCGTAGTCAGCAGCGCCTGGTCCAGAGATCCCCAGTTCACGCCGATGCGGACCGGCTTGTCATGCTCGGCCGCACATTCGATGATGCGAGCGAAATTCGCGTCCCACGTACGACCACCCACGTTTCCGGGGTTGATCCGGTACTTGTCCAGCGCTTCCGCGCAGCCGGGATTCCCGGGAAGCAGAATGTGTCCGTTGAAATGAAAGTCACCGATCAATGGAACGGTCACATCAGCAGCTCGCAGGCGTTCGGCGATCTCCGGCACGGCGCGAGCCGCCGCTGGAGTGTTCACCGTCAGACGAACCAGCTCGCTGCCGGCCTCGGCGAGCTGCCTGACCTGCAGGACGGTCGCCCCGATATCCGCCGTGTCGGTGTTGGTCATGGACTGCACGACCACCGGATGGTCGCCGCCGATCAACACGCCGCCGACATTCACGACCACCGTGGGCCGACGTGGCCCCAGGGCCTTGCCTTCAGTGTCCTTCCGCTGCGCTTCCTGCCGGTGTGCGACTTCGGTCATCAGGTCGGTTCTCTCCACTAACGGCCAGTTGGCGTTTGCTCGCTCGAATATGTGGCGTGATTGTAACCCGGACTGGCCCCAAACAGAAAAGGCCCCGGATCGCTCCGGGGCCTCGCGCCCGTTGGCCGGCCTGCGCTGTACGCAATCCCGGCCTGCGGCGTATTCTCGTTCGCGGTCGCTTCGCTAGTGCTCTCCGCTCACGCCTGACGGGCGCTGACCTGTTTCACGAATCGCTTGAGACGGGAATCGACGCCCATTCGCCTCTCCCGTTTCATCTCCTGCTCGAACGCGATCCGGTTCGCCACCGTCGCATTTCTTACCCAGCGTGCCGTAATCGCCGGTCTGCGAATCGGGCTTGACCTGCCGGCAGCAGCATGAAGGGCATTTGCGCTTCCGATCGAGTCAGTCATCACAACCTCACCGTTCTCGGAGCATCGGCAGGTGCGCGACCCCGCGGCCTCATCCGGCCGTTCACGTTGCACACCACCATGTTGAAGGGGCCGCTCAACAGATTCTCAATCCGGACCCGGGGCTTGGCGAGGAACGGTTTTCCACGGCCAACGGCCGTTTCTCCACCGGTTTCCCCAAAAACGGTCCGAGTTTTCCACAAAAACCGCTATATATTGTACCCGGAGGATGATAACCCCACAAGATGTTGTGGTCAAGCGCGGATACGCGGTCCGGATCAGGAGAATGCAGAGAGCAGTCTCGCCGCCGCCTGCCGAAGTAGTGACTCCGACTTACAGAACGCGAATCTCACGAGCGATCTGCCATCGGCTGGATCCGCGTAGAAGCTCGATCCAGGTACGGGGGCCACCCCGGCATCCCGGGCCAGGGCCATGGCGAATGCGGTGTCTCGCTGGTCCGAAATTTCGGAGAAGTCGGCCAGGATGTAGTACGCACCCGCCGGGGAAGTGCACAGGAATCCGGCCGTCTTCAGAGCTCCGACCATGAGATCGCGACGACGACGGTACGCATTGGCGAGTTCCTGGTAGTAGTCGTCCCCGAGGGTCTCCAGGGCCGTGGCTACCGCTTCCTGAAGCGGTGCCGGGGAACCCACTGTCAGGAAGTCGTGCACCTTTCGTATCGCGCCGCTCGCGCCGGACGGAGCGACGATCGTGCCGACTCGCCAGCCGGTTACGCTGAAGGTCTTCGACGCGCCACTCACGGTCACCGTGCGGTCAGACATGCCCGGCAAGCAAGCCATGGGCACGTGGACCCCGTCGTACAGGATGTGTTCGTAGATCTCGTCGGTGATCGCCCAGGCATCGTGCCGTTGGCACAGCTCGGCGATTGCCTCGAGCTCTGAACGGGTCAGTACATGGCCAGTTGGATTATTGGGAGTATTCAGAACGATGGCTCGCGTGGCTGGACCGAAAGCCGCCGCGAGCCGGTCGAGGTCGAGTCCCTCCCCGGGCTCGACCCGCACGAACACCGGTCTGGCGGCGCACAGCACGGCGTCAGGGCCGTAGTTCTCGTAAAACGGCTCGAGCACGATCACCTCGTCGCCCGGGTCCACGAGCGCCAGCAGGACCGCGGCCATCGCCTCTGTGGCCCCGCAGGTGATCGTGACCTCGCGGTCCGGATCGATCTCGATGTCGTACCAGCGAGCATAGCTCGACGCGACCGCCGAGCGAAGACGTGGCGCCCCCCAGGTCACGGCATACTGGTTCACATCGTCCCTGATCGCCCGGACCGCGGCTTCCTTGAGTACATCCGGAGCCGGGAAATCGGGAAAACCCTGCGCCAGGTTGATTGCGCCGGATTCGTCCGCGACGCGAGTCATTTCACGAATCACGGATTCCGTGAAACCGTGTGTCCTGCGGGCAGTCTGCATGTGGGGATGATACCGCTGGACCGCCGGGAGAAGCGAGTCCCGGCGCTAACGAATGGCCACGCCCGCGATGTGCGGAGAGTAAGGAGCCCAGGTAAGGCCTGAGTCGAAGCTTTCCAGTTCGAGCGACGCGAAACCGGCGCTCTCCAGCGTCGCGGCCGTGTCCCGCGTGAGATTGCACCCTTCCCCCAGCCAATGCCACGGCCGGTGGATCATCTCCTGAACTTTGCGCAGCCGCGTTCCAGACGGTGCGGCCACGTGCTCCAGGAACACGAACCGGCCGCCCGGCTTGAGCACGCGTCGTACCTCCGCTACCACCTGCTCGGGCGCTCTCACGCTGCACAGAACGAGTGTCGAAACGACGAGCTCCGCGCTCGCGGTCTCGACATCCATTCCCTCGGCTCCCGCGTGGCGCAGATCGATCCGGATACCGTGCCGCGAGGCCTGGGCATTCATTCTCCCATGCATCATCGGGTTCGGTTCGACCGCTATGACACGAGTTCCGCGCGGGTAGTAGCGGAAGTTGGCCCCGGAACCGGGACCGAGCTCTACGACTGTCTCGGGTATCGGTCCGAGCATACTGACCTTCCGGTCGCCGTATTCCTCGTGCATCGCGGTCTCGGCATACGCCAGGAACCAGGCGTTGAGCCGGCCGCGGATCGGGTGGCCCTTGTGAGCGCTCATGCCGCGGGGTACCGAAATCGATCGGCTGGTGTTCCACGCAACACGAGAAACGCTTCGGGGGTTATTGTGGGGTGAAGCTCCCGTCGGGCACCCTGCTCGACGCACGACACCCCGAGGAGGTACTGATGAGGTCGACTCAGAAATCTGGAATCCGCGTGCCCACGCGAGTGCTCGGCCTGTTCGCTGCTATTCTCGCACTGGCGCAGCCGGCGGCGGCGCAGAACGAGGCACGCTCGACCGCGGATGCAGACGTTCCCGCAGCACGTCCGGAAGACGTCGAATCGATAGGTGCGATCCTGAACGCCGTGTACGACGTGATTTCCGGGCCGGCCGGCGAGGCGCGCGATTGGGATCGCATGCGCTCGCTGTTCCTGCCGGAGGCTCGCCTCATTCCCTCTGGCACGGCACCGGACGGCTCGGCGCGATACCTCGTGTGGAGCCTCGAAGAGTACATCTCCGGCGCGGGTGGACAGCTGGAGACGAACGGATTCTTCGAGGTGGAGGCGTTCAGGATCGAGGAACGATTCGGCAATATCGCCCACGTGTTCAGCACCTACGAGTCGTATCGCACCGTCGAGGAGATGAAGGCCGGAGATCATTTCATGCGGGGAATCAACAGCTTCCAGCTCCTGTTCGACGGTGAGCGCTGGTGGGTCCTCCAGGTCTACTGGCAGGGGGAGACTCCGGACCAGCCGATTCCGGAGCGGTATCTCGACGGTAGCTGAACGGATTCAGCCTTCGCCCGGCTCCGGCAGGTAGTTCAACGGGTCTTCGAGACAGAATCGGGGCCAGTCGGTCAGCACCTGCCGGAGAATCGGCGCATGTCCCTGTCCGATGATCAGGAACACCCGGTC
>JBDGUY010000001.1:0-36566 GCA_039585935.1 Gemmatimonadota bacterium | reverse complement strand
TGAACAGCGAGGGATCGTCCCAGCCATACGGATCGTACGGAACCGGATCCTCGAGCTCGACGATCACCCCTGTCGCCGAGCGAACGGCAACGACAGGCTTCAGAACCTCGGACGATGGGTTGAAGCCCAGGTCCATGCGCAGGGGTCCGATGGGGCTGTTGTATCGCACTCCGACACCGGGGGTCGCGATCAGCGAGGCCCGTTCGTCGAAACTTCTCCACACCTGTCCAGCGTCGACAAATCCGACGACCGTGAATCTGGCGCTCAGCGGAAACCGCATTTCGAGCGAGCCCTCGAGCAGAACGTTTCCGCCGACAGGGCGCTCGTCGAACGCCGTCGGAGGGAGAGCGTTCGCGCATTCCTGCAGCTCTTCGGGCGTCAGAAAGCCCGAACCGCAGTCTTCCAGGTCCGACATCACGAGTACCGTGGGCCCGAGCAGATTGAGTCCGAAGCCACGAACGCTCACCGGACCGCCCGCGAAGAACCGCTTGGTCGGGTGAATGATCTCAACCTCCTCGTCCTCTCCCCCGAACACGGTACCGGACATTCCCCGCACGCCGCCGAATCGAACTCGCGCTCCCAGGACAGCGCTTCCGAACACCGGGTGAAATCCGGCAGATTCTACGCTGCCGCGGATGTACTGATAATCGGAAAAGGTGAACGATGCCGCCGCTTCCCCCTCCGCCGCGACGTAGTACCCCCTCGTCGTGGCCAGTGGATTGTCAGTCTGATTCCACGCCCACAGGAGTCGGACGGGCGACAACCACTTGCTCTCAGACAACAGCGCAATGTCTTCAGGCGTGCAGAGCCCGTAGTTGACGCAGAAATAGATGTCGGCGGACTGTTCACCGAATGCAGTCAGTTCCGGGCGGTACGACGGCCGCATCGACATGCGGGGCATAACCAGCCAGTTGAAGGCGACTTCCCCACCGACTCCCGTTCGTACGAACAGGTCGGGAACCGTCTCCCGCTCGGTAAACAGACGAAGTTGCAGTGAATTCCGACTCCCCGAAAACACGGGCTGAACGAAGGACAGGTCCAGGAGCCAGTTCAATTCCTGGTACACCTCATCGGAACTCGTGCCGTTGCACGGGAAGTTCCCATTCAACTGCTTGGTGAGCAGGTTCGAGAGCCGGCCGGTGACGCGGAAAGTCCTTCCTCCACCGAGGAAATTCCGATTCACGAACTGCCCTTCGAGCTGGACGCACTCGTTCGTCTGCACGCCAAATCCTGCCCGCACGGCCCGGGGCTCGGCCGCGGCGACCTGCACGAGGAGGTCGATCACGGTGTCGTTCGCCCGCTCGGACGCGATGTTCGCGTAGCGGAAGGCCTCGAGATTGAACAGCCGTCGCTGACTCTCGATGATCCGGGTTTCCTGGAACCAGTCGCCGCTCTCGAATTCGAGCAACGACAGAACCACGTCATCGCCGACGGCCTCCGCTCCCGCGATCCGCACCTCTCCGATCCGCACCCGCGGCCCGGGATCCACGCGCAACAGAACGTCAGCCTGTCGCGAGTCCCTCGGAATGAAGTAGTCTCGCAGGACTGCGGCATCTACATATCCGGCGCGCCGCAATTCATCGCTGACCGTGGCTTCGCCCAACTGCAAAGCGATGAGATCCAGCCGGTCCCCCACCCTGGTCGGCAGATGCGACAGCACTGTCGCGGAGTCGATCGCATCGCCAGCGACATTCACCCCGATGCTGGAAATCAGGGTCGGCTCATTCTCGTGAATCCGAAACAGGATTCGCGCCGTACCATTATCCCGCGTCACCACAGTGTCTACCGTGGCTTCACGAAACCCGCGCTGTCGGTAGTACAACTGGAGCCGGATCACGTCGAGCGGTAGTTCCCCTTCGTCCAAGTATTCGCGGGAGTGGGCAAACCCCCAATCCGTGAACGGACAGATCATGAGCGGGAAGTTGAACAGAAAGCTCTTGCACTGCGTCTGGTCGGTCAGGATCGCCTTGCGGAGATCCTTCTCGGGAAACGCCACGTTGCCCTCGAACTGCAGTTCGACGATCTCCCGGTCGGCGATCCCCTGGGCTCGCGCATTGCCCGGCACGGAGAGAATGGCGCTCGAAACAAGCAGCAGCAGGACGGGTGCGAGGGCCGGTACGCGCACGGAGGCGGTGTTACGCCCTCGAGGGCGAGTCCCCTGATTCCGCGGGGCCCAGCCGTACGAACAGCCATGCGCCGAACACGATCAGACCGATACTGATCAACTGGGCGAGGGTCAGGAAACCAAAGAACCGATCGTCCTTTGCCCGGAAGAACTCGACGATCAGCCGCTCGACGCCGGCGAGTGCGAGCCACAACGAGAACAGGCGACCCGCTTTCCACGGCTTCCGGCGCAGCCGCCACAAGATCGCGAAGATCAGCAGCGACATACCGATTTCGTACAGCTGGGTCGGGTGAACTGCGAGAACGGCCGTGTCTGGAACAGACTCGGGAATCGACACGCCGAACATCCGCCGGAGGTTCCCGGCTGTGCTGGGCGGACTGCCATTCGGAAACGCGATTCCGACCCAGCTGTCCGTCGGCCGACCGTAGTCGTCGCCCACCAGGAAACAGCCCAGTCGTCCCACGGCGTACGCCAGGGCGAGAGCGGGTGCGCAGACATCCGCAAGAACCGGGATCGGCGCTTTCCGGCGATGAATCGCCCACGAAACACCGATCGCACCCCCGATGAACCCGCCGTACCACACGAGGCCGGCTCGTGAGAACAGCATTCCGAAGGGATCCTGGACTGTCTGAGGCCAGTTGAGCAGAACGTAGTACACCTTCGCACCGACGATCCCGCCGACAATCGCCCCCATCAGGACGTCGCCGGCGAGTTCCTCGTCCATTCCCTTCCTGAGCAGCTCGAGGCGGACGATCCAGAAACCGGTGAGGAACGACAGGGCCATCATCACCCCGAACGAGGTGATCGTGATCGTGCCCAGCACCGGTAGATCGAGAGTGATCAACTCGGGATACATGACGCTCCTCGGAGTTCCACACCGCGACCTTCGAGCAAGTCGAGTGGCGTGAGACCCGGAAATGGAAGTGAGGGATCGGCATTGAGATCCAGACCGGCAGCCTCACCCGCGCGGAGCCTGTGCTCAGCGAGACATGCCACCATCGCGGCGTTGTCCGTCGCAAGGCGCGGGGACGGCGCGTAGAGTCGGCCGGATTCGCCCAGCGCTTCGCTCAGCCGTTCACGCAGCGGTCCGTTTCGGGCTACGCCGCCCCCGAGCAGAACCCGACTGCAATTCGTCCATTCCACCGCTCGCAGAACCTTGGCGACCAGGGTGTCTACGACCGCCTGCTGGAACTCGGCCGCCAGATCGGGAACTGCCCGCGCGAGTTCCCCTTCGCCGCTCGATTCCAGCTCCGCCGCGGCGAGAGCCGTAGCTGTCTTCAGGCCGCTGAACGAAAAATCGAAGTAGGCCGGATCGGCGGGAGTGTGATGCGCCGAGAGCATGGGTCTGGGAAGTTTGAACCGCCCCGGCTCCGCGCCGCGGGCCACCCGCTCGATCTCGGGTCCACCCGGATATCCCAGTCCCAGTCGACGGGCCACCTTGTCGAACGCCTCGCCGACCGCGTCATCCCGAGTCTGCCCGAGTAACGTGTACGAACCCCACGCCGGCGTGTGCAGCAACAATGTGTGTCCGCCAGATACCAGCAACGCCACGAACGGCGGCCGGGCGTCCGGCGACTCCAGCGAGTTGGCGAACAGATGTGCTTCCATGTGCTGGACGCCCACGAGCGGCTTTCCCAGAGCCCAGGCGAAGCCCTTGGCCCAGTTCAGCCCGACGAGTAGCGCGCCGACGAGGCCCGGGCCCGCCGTCACCCCTACGCCACCAAGCTCCCCACGTTCGACGCCGGCTTCCTCGAGAGTCGCGTTCACGACCGTGTCGATCTGGCGCAGGTGGGCTCGGGCAGCAATTTCGGGGACGACTCCGCCGAATCGCTCGTGCGCATCCTGGGAGAGGATGACATGTCCAAGAACCCTTCCGTCCCGGATCACGGCTGCCGACGTCTCGTCACAGGATGTTTCGATTCCGAGCACGGCCCCTCCGGACCAGGCCGGACTCACGGACCTGAACCAGGCTGCACGGTAACTTCCGGCGGCGACAGCCGGACGGAAACGAATCCGGAATCGGGGAACGACGTGCTTACCGGCACCCGGGTCAGGCCGTCCGGCGCCCGGAACAGCTCGGCCACCACGTGGTCGAGCGCTTCGAGCTGCATTCGAACGGCGGTTGCAGCCCCCCGGATTACTGCCTCGACGCTGTCCGGAGTGACGCTGACGCCCTGGCTCCCCGCTCCCGTGATGCGAACCGGCAGGCGCTTGCGCAGGATGACCAGCGAATCCACCTCGACCGTTACCAGGGCGGACGCCGGCTCGACGCTGACGCTTCGCACTCCAGTCGGCAGTTCGATCGGCAGATCGCGCATCACGGTATTAGAGATGTCCTCGAGGCCGATGCGACGCGTCGCTACGCGCGTGATCCGCTCGACCTCGGAGGCGGGGCCGCGCACCGTCACCGTGTCGGGGGAAACGAGAATCGGTCGCAAGACCGTGAATCCCGTCGCGGGGACAGCATCGATCTCGGCTACCACCGGAACCCGTCGCTCGGCGCGCTGCTCGAACTGCAGCGTCAGGGTCCGTGGAACGATCGACGTCGGGCGGACATCGAGTTCCCGATCGTATCGGACCCGGGCCTCGTCGAGCTCGACCCGCATCGTCGACTCCGTCACCGAATCGATAACGACGGAAATCTGCGGCTCATTAACCAGCAGTCCGAGCAGGTCACGGTTTCGTCCCTGGAACGTCGTGCTCACTTCCTCGGGGGCAGCAACCAGTACCCAGGCGGAATCCAGCACTTCCACCGCCACCAGCGTTCGAACCGGCTGAGACTGGCGTTCGTCGGCGCTGAGGCTGAGCCACAGGAGAGACACGATGACGAGAGCGGCGAGCTTGTAGCCCCAATTCGAAAAGATCGCGACACGCAGGTCCACGGCGGCTCAGAGCTCCTCAGTCTGTTCGGAATCCGGAAGTGCCGGCGGATCCGGCCGACTCCGGTTCACTTCTTCCGGCCTGCCGGCGACCCGGACTTCAACTGGATCGCCTTCACGAAGCCCGTAGCCTCCGGGCGGGTACTGGCCGACGATTCTCCCGGGGGCATCGAACGACAAGGGATCGTAGCTGATCGCTCCCAGGCTCAGGCCGGATTGTGCCAGGAGGTCGAGCGCATCATCGATGTGCCGACCGGACAGGTCCGGAACTGTCGTCAGTGGCGAGCCCTTGCTGACCATCAGCGTGACATCCGCCGGTACGTTGAGTTCCGTGCCAGGCCCGGGCTCGGTGCCGAACGCTCGACCGGCTTCGACAGAGTGATTCGCCTCGCGGGTCGTCACTCGGAAACCGAGTCGATCGAGCACGATCGACGCCTGGCGTGCAGAGAGACCCGAGACATCGGGGATCGAGTGCATCTCCGGTCCGAGGCTCAGGGTGACTTCGACCGGAGCGCCCGGGCGGACTTGCTGTCCCGGAATCGGACTCTGCGCCAGCACTGCGCCTTTGGGCGCATCCGGATGTGACACGGCCGATCGGACTCCATGTTCGAGCCCGACCTCCTCGAGTCGGCTGCGCGCATCCTGATCTGACAGCCCGACAAGTTCGGGGACCGTCACGAGACGACCGGCTTCCGAGGGTCTTTCGCCCGGCGTGAGCCACAGGTCCGCCGTCAGGTATCCGGTGAGAAACAGGCCGCCCACGATCACGGCGGCTATTGCCCAGGGTTTCCAGCCGCCGGAAGACCGGCCGCCGCCGCTCGAATCACGCGCCGCACGATCCGCTGCGGGGCGCGAGTCTCCCGGTGAGAGACCGTTGCCATCCTGGTCGCCAGAGGTCCATCCCTTCGCGGCTTTTCCTCCACCCATGCCCCGCCGCCGCCTGTACGTCATGCATTGCCGCCTTTCCTCAGTCGGCTCGCGAAAGCACCGTCTGTACCCGATTGAAACGGTAGAATTTCCAGATCTCCCCTGTCTGTTACGCAGTCGGCTGCGAGTCCGGTGAGTGATCCGGGAGGTTCCCGGCCGAACTCCGGCCTCCGGGACAGGAACGCCTCCACCTGCCCCTCGTTTTCCTCGGCCTCCAGCGAACAGGTCGAGTACACGAGCAATCCGCCCGGCTCAACCAGATCCGCACACGCATCGAGCAGCTCGACCTGCAGACTCAGCAGCGACTCGAGACGCCGCTCAGACAACCGCCAGCGGGCATCCGGTCTCCGGCGAAGCACCCCCGTGCCCGAGCACGGCGAATCGAGCAGCACCGTCCGGGCCGACCTGATTGCCGGCCATCGTGCATCCATGACCAGCGCCTGCACCCCTGAACCCGTGCGTTCCAGCGTCGAGACGGCCTTTCGGATCCTCTCCGGGCTCACATCGGCCGCCACGAAGGGCCTCGCTTCGGGCGCCAGGTCCGCCAGTGCTGCGGCCTTGCCTCCGGGGGCGGCACATGCGTCCAGCACCGGCCCTTCTATGTCCGGCCCCACGAAGTCTACCACCGCCGAAGCGGCAGGATCCTGCGCGACCGCCCGCCAATGGTCCAGCGCCCGGGCCGGCTCGCCCGACACCAGGCGGACCATCCGGGGCCGACCCTCGAGTCGCTCGAGTTCGATTCCCGCTTCGGCGTCCGTCATCCGCCGATCCGGGTCATCGGTTCCGAGTAGCCGCAATGTGACGGAGGGCGGCCGATTATCATTCTCCACGAGCCGTTCTACATCGGCAAGCGGCCAGCGACCCAGCCAGCGCTTCACGAGCCACTCCGGATGCGAACCCCAGGTGGCAAGCCACTCCACCGGTTGCCGGGCCCGTGCTGGATAGACCTCCTCGGTCAAGCCATCCCGCACCGCCCTGCGAAGCACGGCGTTGACGAGTCCGGCGGCACCCCGCCCGACCTCGGTACGAGCTCCATCCACCGTAGCATGAACCGACGCATGCTCCGGAATCCTGGTCTGTCGAATCTGGTACAGGCCGAGACGCAGCCAGTCCAGCAGCGCGGCATCCAGCGCCGGCAGGGGCCGGTCTACCAGCCGAGCGAGTTCTGCATCCAGTCGAGCCCGCAGCCTGATCACGCCAAACGCCAGTTCCAGCGCCAGCGCCCGATCTCGGTCCTCCAGGCCCGCAAGTCTCTGCTGCGAGGCACGATCCGCGTAGGCTCCGGCCCTGACATCAGCGAGAATCCGATATGCGGCCAGCCTGGTCTCGGCGCCCCTGCCCTCCGGCGGACGCCCGGCAAGACTCAATCGCGCCTCAGTCGAGCATTCCGGTGGAGGGGCTGGAAGGAACCGCCCACTCCCGGGTCGGCATGCGACCGGCCATGTAGGCAGACCTGCCCGCCTTGACGGCGAGGCGCATGGCCGAGGCCATCAGCACCGGTCGCTGGGCTGCTGCCAGGGCCGTGTTCATCAGAATCCCGTCCACTCCCTGCTCCATGGTGAGGCAGGCATCGGACGCAGTGCCGACCCCGGCATCCACGATGACCGGCACCGACAGGCGGGACTTGAGGAGCCTGATATTGAGCGGGTTCAACAGTCCGAGCCCGCTGCCGATCGGAGATGCGAGCGGCATCACCGCAGCGGCACCGGCGTCTTCCAGGCGAAGCGCCGTGATCAGGTCATCATTGGTGTACGGAAGCACCGTGAAGCCTTCGGCCGTGAGGATGCGAGTGGCCTCGAGCAGCGCTTCGGTATCGGGCAGGAGCGTCTCCTGGTCCCCGATCACCTCCAGCTTCACCCAGCTGGACAATCCCGTCTCCCGCCCCAGCCGTGCGTAGCGAATCGCGTCTTCGGCGGTGAAGCAGCCGGCAGTGTTGGGTAGCAGGAAGAACTCATCGGGATCCAGGTGATGAAGCAGGCTCTCCTGGTTCGACGCGTCCAGGTCCACTCGCCGAACGGCCACCGTGACCATCTCGGCTCCCGAGGCCCGGATCGCCTCGACGGTTTCTGTGTGGCTCCGGTACTTGCCGGTCCCGACGATCAAGCGCGAAGAGAAGCTGCGATCCGCGATCACCAGCGGATCGAGTCCCTCGAGCGAATCTATCCGTTCGTCCTTCATCGATCTCCTCTTGGTTGTGCTCGGTTTCAGTGCCGGCCATCAACGAGCTGACTCAGCCGCCGCCTACGAATTGAACGATCTCGAATCGATCCCCGTCCTCGACCTCGACCCGGTCCAGGTCGTCGCGCCGCACGATTTCCCGGTTCCGTTCCACCACCACCAGGCGTGGGTCGATTTCGAGCTCCATGAGAAGCGCGAGAATCGACCCGCCGGCCACGAATACACGGCTCTTCCCGTTGATCTCGACCTGCATCAAGCCCTCGCTTCGCCCTCGGCGGGTCCGTCGCCCAATCCCGCGTTCCCCTCCACGGCGCGGATCATTCGCTGCACCGCTGCCGCCGGATCCTCACGGTCCCACACGGCCCTGATCACCGCCACCCCGTGCGCGCCAGCCGAGACGACCGGAGCGATCGAACCCACGTCGATCCCGCCGATGGCGATCACGGGAGGTCCCGCGTCGGCGCAGGCGGTTATCAACTCTACTCCCCCGGTGGCCATTCCCGGGTGACTGGGAGTCGAGAAGATCGTACCCAGCAGGAGAAAGTCTGCTCCGAGCTCTGAAGCCTTCCGACTCTCTTCCATCCCGTGGACCGAGACACCGACTGCACAATCCGGGTCGAGCGCCCGCCGCGCCGCCTCGATCGGGAGCGAACCGCGGCCCAGCTGGACCGCGTGTGCCCCGGTGACGCGGGCAATGTCGGTCCGACCGTTTACGACCACCCAACCGCCCGTCGCCGCGGCTCGCGACACGAGTTCCTGGGCCAATTCCAGACAGCGGACAACTGGCACACGGCGCGGACGCAGGTGCGCGGCGACCGATCTTCCTCCAGCTTCGAGCAGTGAGGTGATCCGCCCGAGCGCGTCAGCTCGCTCGAGTTCGGCGTCGGGACACACTACGTGAACTCGGGGGACGTCTACTGGAATTGGTCGCCCTCCTGAATTCCCCGCCCGGCTACCCAGGCTCCTGATGACATCCGGGCTCGACCCGCTGGCTTCACTTCGTCGATCCATACCGTGCCGTCGCCGGTCGCGATGCGGATTCCCAGCCTCGCATCCGCTTCCAGAACGGTTCCCGGAGGCTTCCCGGACATGGATCCCTCGATACGTGGCGCAAAGCACTGCACCGGTACGCCGTTCAGCTCCGACCAGGCCGCCGGCCAGGGGTCACAACCCCGAATCCACCGATCCAGGCTGACCGAGTCCAGCGACCAGTCGATCCTCGCGTCCGCGCGGCCCAGCTTCGGAGCGTAGGTAGCTCGATCATGAGCTTGTTCGGCCTCCTGAATCGCGTCCGCCTCCATCTGCGCCAGCGCCTCGATGAGTCCGATAGCACCCATCTCGCTGAGCATCTCGTACAGCTCGCCGGCCCTGATGTCGACGGGGAGTTCTGTTGCTACCCGGTACAGGATCGGGCCGGCATCGAGTTCGCGGACCATGCGCATGATCGTCACGCCGCTGTGCGTATGGCCACGAATGATCGCCCAGTTGACTGGAGCGGCTCCCCGAAGCTCGGGCAACAGAGAGGCGTGGACGTTAATCGATCCGAGACGCGGTACGGCCAGGACTTCGTCCGTGAGGATGTGTCCGTAGGCCGCTACGACCGACAGGTCGGGCTTCATGTTCCGGATCTCGGAAATGAATTCGTCGCCCCGCGGCCGCTCCGGCTGAAGCACGGGTATTCCTTCCCGTACCGCTTCCTGCTTCACGGGGCTGGGACGAAGGGACTGGCCGCGACCGGCGGGCCGATCCGGTTGTGTAACTACCGCGAGAACCGCATGACCTTCCTCTTGCAGCGCGCGAAGCGATGGTACCGCGAATTCAGGGGTCCCCCAGAAGAGGATCCGCATGAGTCCCTCCAGGAATCTCGGACGAGGCGAAGCGGAGAAGTGCCGCGTCGTACGCGGACCGGGACTTTCGGGCGATCAGAAAGCCCCGGCAGGTCGTTTCTCCGATTCATCCATTTTCGACCATTTGTTCAGCAGCAGTTTTCGCTTCAACGGGCTCAGATGGTCGATGAACAGAATGCCGTCCAGGTGGTCGTTCTCGTGCTGCAGGCAGCGGCTGAGCAGGTCCGTCGCTTCGATTCGAACAGCGCGGCCTTCTCGATCGAGGCCTTCAACTACCACTTCCGAGTAGCGCTCCACTGTCTCGTTCAACCCCGGGATGCTCAGACAGCCCTCGGTATCCCGGATTGTGCCTCCGGCCTCCACGAATCGCGGGTTGATCAAGACGCCCGGCTCGATCTCCGGCTCGCGCACGTCATAGACGAACACTCGAAGCGGGATTCCCACCTGTGGCGCAGCGAGACCGATTCCGTCCGCCGCGTACATCGTATCCATCAGATCGTCCACGAGTTCACGCACCTCGTCATCGATCTTCTCGACCTCACTGCAGCGAACCCGGAGGGCCGAGTCGCCGAGGATTCGGATGTCCCGCACCGCCATCGTCAGCTTCCGGTGCTGTCAGCCGAGACCTTGTGACCGATCTTCGAGCGCTCGATCTCGAGTCGGGTGTCGCCCGCGGTGCGAATCGTGACCCGGTCGTCCGTCAGGTGAACGATCTTCCCGACGATTCCGCCGATCGTAGCCACATCATCACCCTTCGAAAGCGCGGCAACCATCTCGTCATGCGCCTTCTGCTGGTTTCGCTGCGGCCTGATCAGCAGGAAGTAGAAGATCGCGAAGATCGCCCCGAACATGAACAGCATGCCGAAGGGGCTCTGCCCCTGCGGGGTTCCGCTGGCCTGCAGCATCAACACGTGTACTGGCAGCACGATACCTCCATCGTCGATCGTGAATCAGTCGGGTAATATATCCGGACCGGAGCGATATCGCCGCAGCCGATCGTCAGCCCAGTCTTCGAACCGTCGCTCTAGAATGGCGTCGCGGGCCTCGGACGCCAGTCTGACCAGAAACGCCACGTTGTGAATGGACAGGAGACGGAGCCCCAGTAGCTCATCGGCGACGAACAGGTGCCTCAGGTAGGCCCGGCTGTAGTTGCGACAGCACTCGCAGTCGCAGTCGCTATCCAGCGGGGCGAAGTCCCGGGCGAAGCCGGCGCGCCTGACGTTGAATCGACCATCCGTGGTGAACGCCGTGCCGTTGCGCCCGTTCCGGGTGGGCGCAACGCAATCGAACATGTCCACGCCGCGGCGGATCGACTCGATCAGGTCGGTCGGATATCCGACTCCCATCAGGTATCGTGGTCGGTCGACCGGCAGTCGCGGTTCACACACGTCGAGGATTGAGAGCGTGACATCCTTCGGCTCACCGACCGACAGCCCGCCGATTCCAATCCCGGACCAGTCACCCATTTCCAGCGTCCGTTCGAGCGATTCGAGTCGCAGGTCCGGCCAGGAGGCGCCCTGGAAGATCGGAAACAGCAGTCCCGCCCGTCCGGCTCCGTCCGCCCGCAGTTCAGCGTGTCTGGTCCGGCAACGCTCCAGCCACAGCAGCGTTCGTTCCAGCGCGCCGCGCGCTGTGTCTGGGTCTGCACGGCCTGGAGGGCATTCATCGAGAGCCATCATCACATCCGAGCCGAGACACGCCTGGATTTCGACGGCCCGCTCCGGCGTGAGCAGGTGACGCGAGCCGTCGATGTGACTCTGGAAAGTCACGCCCTCGTCCGTGACGCTATTGATCCGGGCGAGTGAGAAGACCTGGAATCCGCCCGAGTCGGTGAGAATCGGACCGTCCCAGTGCATGAAGGGGCCGAGGCCACCAGCCTCGTCGATCACCTCCGTGCCCGGTCGAAGGTAGAGATGATAGGTGTTTCCGAGCAGGATGCGGGCGCCCAACTGTTCGAGGTCTTCGGGAGTAAGCCCTTTCACGGTACCCTGCGTGCCGACCGGCATGAAGCAGGGAGTGAGCACCTCTCCGTTACGAAGCCCCAGCGTCCCGGCGCGGGCCCGTCCGTCCGTGCCATCGAGGCGGTAATCCCCCTCGGCGAGTCCCGCATGATTCATCGAAGTAGCCCCGGTGTCGATCACAGGATCAGCATCGCGTCGCCGTAAGAATAGAACCTGTACTCCTGCTGCACCGCGTGCCGATAGGCCCGCATGACCAGCTCGGATCCCGCGAACGCCGAGATCAGCATCAGGAGACTCGACCGCGGCAGGTGAAAATTCGTAACCAGTGCGTCGATACCACGAAAATCATGCGGAGGGAGGATGTATAGATCGGTCCACCCCGAACCTGGCTCGAATCGACCATCGTGCCGCACCGTCGTCTCGAGCACGCGGGCCGAGGTCGTACCCACGGCCCAGATCTTTCCCCCGGAACTGCGCGCCGCGTTCAACTGTTGCGCTGTGGCAGGCGTCATCTCCCACCGCTCTGAATGCAGCACGTGCTCTCGTGGGTCCTCGACGTTCACCGACCGGAACGTCCCCGGCCCGACATGGAGCGTCACGCGTGCGATCGCGACGGACATTGCAGCTGCCGCCTGAAGGAGCTCGGTGGTGAAATGGAGCCCGGCCGTGGGGGCCGCGACGCTTCCGACGGCTTCGGCATACACCGTCTGATATCGCTCCCGATCTTCCGGGTCGGGCGGACGCTCGACATACGGCGGAAGCGGAACCTGTCCGTGTCTTTCGATGAGCTCGAACGGTTCGCCTTCACCCTCGAGGTGGACGACCCGACCTCCATCGGGCGTCGAATCCTCGATCCGGACCTGCAGCTCATCGGAAATGACTACGAGTCGGCCGGGCTTGAGCTTGCCGCCCGGCCTCACCAGCGCTTCCCAGCTTCGGCCGCTCGTATCGCCGGGAACGGGATTGAGAAGGAGGACTTCTGCCGCTGCGCCCGTCGGCTTCCGACCCAGAAGCCGGGCCGGAAACACGCGAGTATCGTTGACCACCAGTAGGTCGCCGGGAGCCGGGTAATCGAGGACGTCGGGAAACCGACGATCCACTACCGTGCCGCTCGCCCGGTCGAGCACGAGCAGTCGACTTCCGTCCCGGCGGGGCGCCGGTCGTTGCGCGATGAGTCGGGAGGGCAGCTCGTAGTCGAAGTCCGACGTCGTCAGCCCGGCATCGCTTCCGTCCGCTTCGAGCGGATCCGAGTCAGCCTCAGACTTCATCGCTGAACAGGGTGGATTGTGACCCGCTTTCGCCTGGCAGCGCGTAACCGAATCTCTGGAACGCCCTACGGGTCGCCGTGCGTCCGCGTGCCGTGCGCTGCAGATAACCGGTCTGGATCAGATAGGGTTCATAGACTTCTTCCAGCGTCGAGGCGTCCTCGCCAACCGCGACGGCGAGTGAATTCAGCCCGACGGGTCCGCCTTCGAAATTCTCGATGATCGCCTTCAGGATGCGACTGTCCATCTCGTCGAGTCCGTATTCGTCCACGTTGAGCATCTCGAGAGCCGAACGCGCGGTAGCGTCATCGATCGTGCCATCGCCTCTGACTTCCGCGAAGTCCCGCACCCGCCGTAGAAGGCGGTTCGCGATCCTGGGCGTGCCGCGTGACCGGCGAGCGATCTCAGCGGCACCGTCCTCGCGCACCGGTACACCGAGAATGTCTGCCGACCGTTCTACGATCTGGTGCAGTTCGTCGGCTGGATAGTACCCGAGTCGCTCTACGACCCCGAATCTCGCTCGCATCGGCGCCGTGAGAAGACCGAACCTGGTCGTCGCCCCAACCAGCGTGAATTTTTCGATGCGCATCGACATGGTCTGGGCACGCGCGCCGTCACTCAGTCGGATCTCGATCCGATAGTCCTCCATCGCCGGATACAGGTACTCCTCGATTACCGGTCGCAGCCTGTGGATCTCGTCGATGAACAGGATGTCCCGGGGCTCGAGATTCGTCAGGAGTGCCGCCAGGTCGCCCGGCTTCTCGAGCACCGGACCCGACGTGATCTTGATCTTCACCCCGAGTTCGTGAGCCATCAGCATGGCCAGCGTCGTCTTCCCGAGGCCGGGCGGGCCGAAGAACAGCGTGTGGTCCAGCGCCTCTTCGCGACCCAGTGCCGCTCGAATGTAGATGTCGAGGGCTTCCTTAAGCTTGTCCTGGCCGACGAACTCGGACAGGCGCGACGGACGCAACGACTGCTCCAGCGTCTCCTCGCCGGACAGTGTCTCGGGCGTCGTCACTTCTATCCGATCCGTCATATTCCCTCCGCTCGTCCCGGCCGGCGTGCGCTACAGGTGGCGCAGAGCGGCACGCACGAGATCCTCGGTACCCGGAAAACCGTCGGCGGATTCCCGACGTGCGACCGCCACGGCGGCCTCTGCCTCCACGGCCGAATACCCGAGTGCACGCAGCGCTTCCAGCGCGGCGCCGGTGCCGGTCATAGCCGACCCGGAGTCGCTGCCGTCTTCGGCGGAGCCGAGATCATCCAGCTTGTCGCCGAGCTCGAGCACCAGCCGCTCCGCTGTCTTCTTGCCGACTCCGGTCACGGTCTGCAGCACGGCCGGCTCACGCCCCCGAATTGCGCCTACGATGCGCCGCGTCGGCAGTGCGCTCAGTATCGATAGAGCGAGCTTCGGACCGACGCCGGATGCAGCCCGCAGCCGGAGAAACAGCTCTCGATCTCGGGCGGACGAGAACCCGAACAGCAGCAGGGCATCGTCCCGAACGACCATGGCGGTGTGCAGATCCACCGGCTGGCCCGGCAACGGCAGATTCTCGAATACGCTCGCCGGCACCAAAATCACGTACCCTACGCCCCCGGCCGTCATCAGGGTGAGGCGATCGGACTCCACCTCCAGCAGTTCCCCTCGCACACGTCCGATCACGACAATGCCCTTTCCGTACGTTTCGCCAGCGGTCCGGTCCCGATCAGGATATGGCAGATCGCTGCGGCGCACCCGTCGGCGGCGTCGCTCGGGTGCGGAGGCTCCGACAGTCCCAGTAGCTTCTGGACCATCCAGCCTACTTGCTCCTTGGTCGCCCGGCCGGTCCCGACCACCGCCTTCTTGATCTCCGCCGGCGGATACTCTGCGACCACCAGGCCGCGCCCGGCCCCTGCCAGAAGGGCCACTCCACGAGCGTGCGCCAGGATCACCGCCGTACGCACGTTCTCACCGTAGAAGACCCCTTCCACCGAGAGGCAGTCTGGTGCGGATCTGTCGATCACGGCGGCGACACCATCGTGAATCTCCAGAAGCCGGTCGGCGAGCTGCGCTCCCCGCGTCGGACGGATCACTCCGCACTCGACGAGTCGCAGGCGGTTGGCCGTCCCTTCGACCACTCCGAATCCGGTCGCGGCCGATCCGGGATCGATTCCGAGGACCCTCACTGGAAAACCAAAGGGACGGGGGGATTCCCCGTCCCTTTGCCCACCCGGGTTCGCGAGCTGGAAAGCACTCTCATTCGGCTCCCAGGGCAGCGAACGCCTCTTCGTCGACCTCGAAATTCGCCCACAGCTTCATTACGTCGTCGTGCTCTTCGATATCCTCGATCAGACGGATGAGCTTTTCGGCTTCTCTCCCCTCCACCCGGATCGTGTTGGTGGGCAACCAGGCGAGTTCCGCCTCAGACACCTCGATTCCACCGGCGCGAAGCGCGTCCTGCACGACGTGGAATTCACTGACCGCGGTCGTAAGCACGTGCGTATCGTCCTCGGTGGCCAGGTCCTCGGCACCCGCCGCGATCGCCGACTCGAATACGGCATCTTCCGGATATCTTCCGGCGTCCACGTAAATCTGACCCTTGCGCTCGAACATCCAGGCCACGGAGCCCGTCTGCCCCAGGTTTCCGCCGGACTTCTCGATCCGGTGCCGCAATTCCGCGACCGTACGGTTCGTATTGTCGGTGACGCACTCCATGAGAAGAGCCACGCCACCGGGTCCGTACCCTTCGTAGGTCGTCTCCTCGAAACTCATTCCGGGCAACTCGCCGGTCCCACGCTGGATCGCCCGGTCGATGTTCGCCGCCGGCATGTTCACGGACTTCGCCGTGGCGATCGCCGTGCGCAGCCGGGAATTGAAATTCGGGTCGCCGCCGCCGAGACGCGCCGCGACCGCTATTTCTCGGCCCATCTTGCCGAAAGTCCGGCCCCGGGCAGCGTCTGTCACTGCCTTCGAGCGCTTGATCTGCGCCCATTTACTATGTCCGGCCAAGCTCGTCTCTCCCGTCAGTCGTACGTCCGACTCTCCTTCGCGAACCGCCGAAGAAATCCCCGATCGGATACCGGCGGCGGATCAGTGTCCTTCTGCCTCTTTCCGGGCTTCGGAATCCGCCACGATCTTCGCCGTGACGTCGTTCGGCACGGGCTCATATCCGTGAAGTTCGCGCGAGTGCAAGCCCTTCCCCTGGGTCAGCGACCGCAGCGAAGTCGAATACTTGTACAGTTCCGCCAGTGGCACCTGCGCCTTCACTTCCTGCCAGTGCCCGTCCGCATCCATGCCCAGGATCCGACCGCGGCGCTGGTTCAGGTCACCGATCACCTCGCCCATATAGTCTTCCGGCACTCTGACCGTGACGGTCATGATCGGCTCCAGAAGGATCGGCCGCGCCTGCTGCGCAACCTTCCGGAACGCCATCGAGCCGGCGACCTTGAACGCGTTCTCGGAGCTGTCGACCGAGTGGTACGATCCGTCGTAGCATTCCACCTCGAAGTCGACGACTGGATATCCGGCGATCACGCCGCGCGCCGAAGCTTCCTTCACTCCCTTGTCCACGGCCGGAATGAACTTCCCGGGGATCGAGCCACCGACGATCTTGTTGGTGAACTCGTAGCCCTCGCCGCGACTCCGGGGGCGGATCCGCAGCCAGCAGTCTCCGAACTGACCCCTGCCGCCCGTCTGCTTCTTGTATCGCCCCTGTCCCTCAGCCGATTTCGTGATCGTCTCCCGGTACGGAATCCGCGGGGGTTCGGTCTCGACCTTCACCCCGTACTTCCGCGACAATCGCTCCATCGCGATGTTCAGGTGCAGCTCGCCAAGCCCTCGAGCGATCGTCTGACCGAGTTCCGGCTCGAAGCTCGCGGAGAAGGTAGGATCCTCCTCGTGCAGCTTGCTCAGACCGTTGGACAGCTTGTCTTCCTCTCCACGCGAAGCCGGACGCAGAGCGATCGAAATGTCCGCTTTCGGCCAGGAGATTCCCGGCAGAGTCAGACCCTTTCCTCCCGTGCTCAGGGTGTCGCCGGTGTGCGTGTTCTTGAGCTTGGCAACCACGCCGATGTCTCCGGCATGCAGTCTCTCGACCTCTCCACGCGTGGCGGCGTCAGGAATCCCGACATGCGAGATGCGCTCACTGCCGCCACGCGATGGGTTGTCCACCGTCGCACCACTCTCGGCCACGCCTGTGAACACGCGGAAGAAGCTCAATTCCCCGACCCTGGGTTCCTGCGTGGTCTTGAACACGAGAGCCGTCATCGGGGATGCGTCGGCGGGTTCCAGCTCCACGGCATTGCCGCGCGAATCCTCGGCCTCGACGACTCCAATTTCCGTCGGGTCGGGCATCAGCTCTACGAGTTTCTTGAGAACGGCGCGAGCCCCCTTCCCGCTGGCGCCAGAACCGCAAAACACGGGGAACAGCTCACCCCGCATCATTCCGAGTTTCATCCCCGCGAGTACCCGCTCACGATCCAGCTCTTCGCCCTCGAGATACGCCTCGAGCAGGGCGTCATCCGTTGCGGCGATCGATTCGATCAGCTGCTCGCGGTAGCTGTCGACCGTAGCCGCCACCTCGTCGGGAATCTCGACGTGATCGTACTCGCCCTTGTCAGAACCAGGCCGGTAGTGATGAGCGTGGCCGGAAAACAAGTTGACGATTCCGCTGAAGTTCTCGCCGCTGCCGATCGGCACCTCGACCGGAATGGCTCCCTTGCCGAACGTTTCGCGGACCTGCTGAAACGCCTTGTCGAAGCTCGCGTTCTCCCGGTCCATCATGCTGATGAATACCATGCGCGGAATGCCGCGGCGCTCGGCGGCGCGCCAGCAGCGCTCCGTCCCTACCTCGACTCCCGACGTGGCGCCGACGACCACGAGAGCTCCATCGGCAACCCTGACTCCCGCCTCGACTTCACCGAAGAAATCGAGGTATCCCGGGGTGTCGATCAGGTTGAGCTTCGTGTCCAGCCACTCGGCTCGGGCGACTGTAAGATTGATGGAGATCCCGTGGTCGATCTCTTCGTGCGTGAAGTCCGTGTGCGACGTCCCGTTCTCGACCTGACCCCGTCGCGAGGTGGAGCCGGCGATATAGCACAGCGCATCGGTCAAAGTCGTCTTGCCACTTCCACCGTGACCGAGAAGAACGACGTTTCTGATGTTAGAGGAACGGTATTCGACAGCCATCGCGCCTTTTCCTCCAGGCTGGGAAGTGATTCGAAGAGGGACAGACCTGCCATTCTATCCGCGTCGTTGGCGACCCGAAAGGTCGGTCGGCGGGTCTCAGTGCCTTCGGTCCGGGTCCGTCCTCCGCTGACTCATTTCATTCAGGAACTTCAGTTCGGCCGGCGTGAGAGATTCCATTCCCTTTTCGCCGATCTTGTCCAGAATCCGGTTCACCTCGTCCAGCGTATCACCGGTGCGTGGAGTCCGCGGTTTACGCTTCGCAGTCCGCTTCTGTCCGGCATCGGTCGATTCGCGCTTGACCGTCTTCAGGCCTCGTCGCGACTTCTTCACCTTCACCACCGCCCGATCCGTTGCTTGCTCGATTCGGTTTCCGTATCGGAGCCACAGCCAGCCCGCGACCAGACCACCAAGGTGTGCCCAGTGCGCCGTTCCACCCGTCGAGCGACTCGCGGTAATCGTCGAATACAGGGTGAGCAGGGCGAGGAATCCTACGAAGTACTTCGCCTTGATCGGCAGCAGGAACCAGAGATAGATCGGGGCGTCGGGCCAGGATATCGCGAACGCCAGTAGAATTCCGAAAATGGCGGCCGAGGCTCCCACCATTGGCGCGACTCCGACGATGTTCACGAGCAGCAGCGCCGCGATCGCCCCACCGACACCGCATACCAGGTAGTAGGTAATGAACTCCCGGCCTCCCCACGTCCGCTCCAGAGGTGGTCCGAAGAAGAACAGTGCGAGCATGTTGAAGAACACGTGCCCGAACCCGGCGTGAACGAACATATATGTGACGATCGTCCATGGCCGTGTGAGTATCCGGTCAGCTCGGAACGCCAGGAGATCGCTGGCGGCGCCCCACGGGATGAGGCCGATGGCCAGCAACGCCCAGATCCCGAAGTTGATTGCCAGGAGTCTCTTAACCCACGGAGTGAGCGACGCGAACGGGTCACGGCGACCCGCCCCGGTCGGGCCTCCGCCCGCGCCGAATCCGAATCCGCCTCCCGCGGTCCGCTGCGGCCCTCCTGTGTAAGACCGGTCCCAAAGGCCCATGCCGTTCAGCTCCTCGCGCGAGGATTCGGGCTGACCGCGACAGCGGCGGCGGCGATCCGCTCACACAGCTCCGGGAAATCGATACCCGCGGCAGCGGCAGCCTTCGGAACCAGGCTCGTTGTCGTGAGACCGGGAACGGAATTCGCCTCCAGGCACCAGAACGTGCCGCTCTCGTCTCGTCGGAAGTCTATGCGGCTGAACGATTCCTGGCGCAGCGCGTGATAAGCGCGAACCGCGAGTTCCGCCAACCGGTCAGACTCGTCTTCGTGGAGTGCCGCCGGTGTTTCATAGCGCGACTTCCCCGGCGTGTATTTCGACTCGTAATCGTAGATCTCGTTCCCGGGGAAGATCTCGACGGCGGGTAGCGGCTGGCCGTCCAGCACTGCCACCGTGAGCTCCTTGCCCGGGATGAACGCCTCGCACAACACATCCGTGTCGTAGCGACCCGCGAGCCCGATCGCGGCCCCCAGCTCTTCCGCCTCGCGCACGATCGTCAGCCCGACCGTGGATCCGCCGCACGAAGGTTTGACGACGAGCGGTAGTCCCAGGCTTCCGAGGATGGAGCCTGGCGCCTGGCCGCGGGGCGCCCAGTCCGGTGTCGGGACCCCCGCCTGTGCGAGCAATTCCTTGGACAACCGCTTGTCGAACGCGATCGACGAACCGATAAACCCGCTGCCCGTGTACGGAACACCTCCTACGTCGAGCAGCGCCTGCACGCGGCCGTTTTCACCATCGCCTCCATGGAGCGCGATGAAGGCGACATCCGCGTCACGAACGGCAGGCAGTTCCGCCAGCGCGTTCCCCAGGGCTACCAGTCCCATGGCCCGCAGATCCTCGATCTCGGGGGGAGCCGGGCCGACCGCGCCCCCGAGATAGTGGTCCTCCTCGTCACCCGGGATCGCGCCGAACGCCGGGTCGACCGCCACGGCGGAATGCCCGCGACTGCGCAGCGCCTCGAGAACGGCCCGGCCGGACGCGAGCGACACCTTCCGCTCCTCGCTGGTTCCACCGAGCAGCACGGCTACTCGCATCGCTCTCAACCTCTCGCCTCGGCTTCGGCCTCGAGTACGGCCGACAACCCGTTCTCGCGCAGCCAGTCTTCGTCGAACACCTTCGACAGATATCGCTCCCCGGTGTCACACAGCAGGGTCACGACACACGAATCAGGATCATCCAACTCCCGCGCCACGTCGAGCGCAACCTTGACGATCAGTCCGGTCGAGGCGCCAGACAGTAGCCCCTCTTCGCGGGCCAGCCGTCTCGCCATCGAGAATGCTTCTACATCGGTCACGGTGCGAAACTCATCGATCCACTCGAAATGGAGAGTCGAAGAGATCTTGTCGTTTCCGATACCCTCCACGAGATACGCCGCTTCGTCACCCTTCGATCCGGTGCGGGAGTACTCGGCATAGATCGAGCCGACCGGGTCTCCAGCCACGATCCTGATCCTGTCGTTCTTCTCCTTCAGAAACCGGGCGGTCCCGCTGATCGTGCCTCCCGTCCCGGGGGACGTGACGAAGTGTGTGACCCCTCCCCCCGTCTGCTTCCAGATCTCCGGACCGGTTGTCCGGTAATGCGCCTCGGGGTTCTCCTGGTTGTAGTGCTGGTTCGCCATGAACGCACCGGGCGTTTCCTGCGCGATCCGCTTCGCCACGTTGACATAGTAATCCGGGTGATCGGGCGAGACGTCAGATGGCGTAACCACGACCTCGGCCCCGAATGCCCGCAGGAGCCTGATCTTCTCGTCGCTCATTTTGTCGGGAATGGAAAAAATGCACCGGTAGCCACGTACGGCGGCTACCAATGCCAGACCGATACCGGTATTCCCTGACGTTCCCTCGACGATGGTTCCGCCAGGACCGAGAAGACCATCGCGCTCGGCCGTATCGATCATCGCGAGGCCGATCCGGTCTTTCACCGAGCCGCCCGGATTGAAGGACTCGGCCTTGATGAACACGGGCGTGCGAATGTTCTCCGAAACTCTATTCAGTCGGATGAGCGGTGTCCAGCCGATCGTTTCGAGTACACTGTCTACCGGGCCGCCACCCGGATGGTCAGGGAAGAGTTCGGTCATCTGCGTCTGCCTCTCCGGGTGGTGGATAGATGACAGGCAGACGGCCCCAGATCGGGACCGGTTCGCCACCTTGCTCGGCCGGGCGATACAGCAACTTGGACGAGTTCGCTACGGCCGCCGAGTCGAGACGATCGTTACCGCTCGACTCGAGGACGATGGCCGAATCGACGGTTCCGTCCGCATCGATCATGATCTTCAGTACCGTGGTCCCGCTGATTCCGTCCTCCCAGGCACTGCGCGGGAACTCGAAGACGTCTCCCTTGACCGCCGCAGGTGGACGTAACGGCCCGTCCTCCAGTCCGAGCCGAAGCCCGCTCCGGTTTGGATTCACGGTGTCCGCGCACCCGACGAGGACGACGCACGTCGTGGCGACGAGCGCTCTGCCCGAGGTGAACCCGTTCACTGTTCTTCCTCTATCATCCGCTTCAACTCATTGATCAGCACGAGAGCATCCACCGGAGTGAGCCGGTCGATATCCACTGCCGCAATTCTGTCGACCAATGCAGGGTCGCGAGTTCCGAACAGCGACAGCTGGTCCCGGGCGCGGTCCACCAGGTGTGCCAGCCGCGTTCCACCATCCGGTCCTTCCTCAAGCTCGTGCAGCACTTCGAACGCGCGGTCGATCACGGGACGCGGCACGCCGGCCAGCCGGGCCACGTGCACGCCATAGGACCGATCACATCCTCCGGGCTCGAGCCGGCGCAGGAACACGATATCATCGCCGGTCTCCCGAACGGCGACGTTCCACGCCCCAACCCCGGGCAGCGAGTCCGCCAGCTCTACGAGCTCGTGGTAATGAGTCGCGAAGACGGTTCGCGCGCCCACCCGTTCATGTATGTACTCCGTCACTGCCCATGCGATCGCTACACCGTCGTAGGTCGAAGTCCCCCGTCCAATCTCGTCGAGCAGAATGAGACTTCGGTCCGTGGCGCCGTTGAGGATCGTGGCCGTCTCCGTCATCTCGACCATGAAAGTGCTCTGTCCGCGCGCGAGACTGTCCGATGCGCCTACCCGGGTGAACACCCGATCGCAGAGACCGATTCTCGCCCGATCGGCCGGCACGAACGAACCGACCTGGGCCATCAGAGCGATCAGGCCGACCTGACGCAGCACGGTCGACTTCCCCGCCATGTTCGGCCCGGTGAGCACCATCACGAATTCGTCGATATCCAACGCAATATCGTTGGGGATGAAGTCCTCTCGGGCGATCCGCTGCTCCACCACCGGGTGTCGGCCGGCCTCGATCTCGAGGCCGAACTGGTCGGTAACTTCGGGGCGCACGTACCGGTCCCGCTCGGCGCTCTCCGCCAGCGACGCGTGCACGTCCAGCTCCGCCAGCCGCTCCGCCGCGTCCTGAATGCGCGACACGTGCTCCGCGAGACGCTCCCGCAACTCGCGGAACAGCTCGGCCTCGACTTCGGCGATGCGCGTCTCCGCATCGAACACTTTCGCTTCCCACTCCTTGAGTTCCGGAGTGATGAACCGTTCGGCGTTCGCCAGGGTCTGCTTGCGGTCGTATCGGTCGGGTACCCGGGAGAGATTCGATCGAGTGACTTCGATGTAATAGCCGAACACCTTGTTGTAGCCGACTTTCAAGCTGTCGATGCCGGTACTTTTTCGCTCGTCGGCTTGAAGCCGGGCAATCCAGTCGACAGCACCGTCCCGCGTGGATCGAAGCTCGTCGAGGCCGTGATCGTACCCGGTCCGGACCACCCCGCCGGCCGACAGGGCGACAGGCGCGTCGGGATCGATCGCGGATTCGATCTCCTGCCGAACGTCGGACAGGGGGTCGAAGTCCACCGCGATCGTCCGCAGCCTCCGGGCAACCGACGGCGCGATCGTTTCACCGACAGCCGGAAGCGGCTCGAGGGGCCGACCGAGGCTCAGGACCTCCCGCGGGGCCACCCGTCCCAATGCGACCCTGGTCGCCAGCCGCTCGAGGTCCCGCACCGTGCCGAGGGCAGTTCGAAGGTCACGCCTGCGATCTCGTTCCTCCACGAGTTCCGCCACCGCGTCGAGCCTCGCGTCGATTTCTTCCCGGTCCACGAGCGGTCGGAGTATCCGCCGTCTGAGCATCCGCCGCCCCATCGGCGTCTGCGTCCGGTCCAGGACTTCGATCAACGTTCCGCCCTCGCCCGTCCGCAGGGGTTCTACGATCTCGAGATTCCGCCGCGTCATTTCATCGAGGTGCAGGAATCTGCCTCGTCGCTGGATGCGCGGCGGGCGGAGGTGACGCAGGCCGCCGGGACGGATTTCCTCCAGGTACGCGGCAACGGCCCCGGCAGCCGCTACGAGGTGTCGATCGCCCGGGAGCTCGAACCCGAAGCCATCGATTCCTGCCGTACGGTACACCCTGCGCAGGGCCTCCCCGCCGACCTCCGCTTCGAATCTCCATGGCTCACGGTGCGTAACCAGCCATGGCCCCTCGGGCACGTCGGACGATGAAGACTTCACCAACAGCTCAGCCGGCTCGATCCGGAACAGCTCGTCCGCGAGGCCGCTCGCATCGCACTCCCAGACTTCGACTTCGCCTGTGGAGAGATCCGCCGTGGCCAGGCCGATCGGATCGTCACCGGCGATCGCGGCGACGAAGGTGTTGCGTCCCAGATCGAGAAGAGAATCGTCGATCACGGCTCCCGGCGTAACGACCTCTACGACTTCCCGTCGCACGAGTCCTTCCGCCTTAGAGGCGTCCTCGACCTGCTCGCAGATCGCGACCTTTCGACCGAGGCGCACCAGTCTCGGGAGGTATTCGGCAAGCGCCTTGACGGGCACGCCGGCCAGAGGAACGTCCGATGCGCCGTTGTTGCGCGAGGTAAGCGTAATGCCAAGGAGTCTGCTCCCTTCCTCCGCATCCTCGAAAAACATCTCGTAGAAGTCTCCGACCCTGAAGAACAGGATCGCATCAGTGTGCCGCGACTTGATGTCGAGATACTGCTGGATCAGCGGCGTGTGCGCCGCGGTGCGGGTCACGGATCCTCCGACACGACGATCGCCTCGAGTCCGCCGGAGCGCAGCTGCACAGCCAGTCTCGCGGCATCGTCCTTGCGCGTGAAATGCCCCACGCGCACCCGGTAGAGGGGCGTTGACGCATCCGGCTCATGCACGCGGACATCGGCTCCGGTCGCAGAGGCGCGAGACCGCACATCTTCCGCAGCTTCGCGCCTGCTGAATGCTCCGAGCTGAACCGTGTAGCCGGGGGTGACGGCCTCGACCGTGCGCCCGGCAGTACAGGCCGAGAGCCCGTCCCTCGCCTGCGCCACGACCGGGTCCGACGGTGGTCCGTCAGCCACCCTGGTCCATGCCGCGCACGCTGCCGCCGGATCGCCGAGAACTTCGAGCGCGAATCCGCTCCATAGCCACGATTCCGGGACCAGCGGACTGCCCGGAAAATCGGCTCTGAGCAGTTCGAGATCCCCCACGGCGAGGGCCGGCTGACCGCCGGTCAGCCGCAGCTGCGCGAGCCGGAGGCGGGCGAGCGCAGCATAGTGTTCGTCAGCACGAAGGGCCGCCTCCAGGTAATCCACTTCGGCTGAGTCGACGCTTTCCGCCAGTCGGGCGCGCAGAAACAGCGCCCGACCCACGTCCGCATCCGGCCTGGCCGCCGCTTCCGAATCGAGCCAGCTGCGCAGGAAGGCCCGCGCCCGATCGACGTCGCCCGCATCAGCAGCCAGTTCCGCGGCATCGAGACTCTCGTCGGTCTGAGATCGGCCCGTGGTCGGAGCAAAGAAGGCGAGCACGACAGCGAGTAGAATCGGGACTTCCGGACGCATCGTCAGATTCCCCGCTTGAGAGTCTCGAGCTGCAGCAGCAGGCCCTCGAGCACGGCCAGGTCAGCGTGCCCGGTCTTCGCCTGTCGGTCCGCCTCCAGCAGCAGCTCGAGGGCCCGATCGACCTCCCCGGGGGTCCACTTCCGGGCCTGTCCTGCCCAACCCCTCGCCTTCCACTTCAGGTACGGCTTGCCGACCTGCCCAAGGACCTCGGTAACCCGGCCGGCTCCACCCTCCGCCGCAATGCCGAGAAACAGGTGCTGCTCGACCAGGCCGTTCAGCAGGCCGACGGCGCTCTCGCTCGGTGCGGCGAGCAGCCGGGGCAACTGGCTGAGAGCCTGCATGTAGTCTCGGCTTCCGACGACGTCGAACCAGGCCCAGCGATTCACATCCCGGACGTTCGGTACCAGTTCCCGGACCTGCTCCAGCTCCACTGCGCCCTCGGACGCGGCACCCGCCAGCTTCGCCAGTTCGGCGTCCAGCAGACCCGGGTCCGTTCCGACGGCGGACCCGAGGGCGGCCGCGGCAGCCGCGGCAAGCTTCACTCCGTAGCGACGTTCGGCGCGCTCGATCAGCCAGCCAGGCACCTCCGTCTCCCGGGGGGCAGACCACTCGAGACTCAGGGCTCCCTCCTTGAGGCGCTTGTAGAACGCCTTCTTCGAGCGATCCGGAATCGTCGCGGTGATGATGAGGGTCAAGTCGTCCGGGAGGTTCTCCAGAACGTCCTCCACGACCTTGCAGCCCTTGGGAGTGAGACGCTCCGCCTCGTACAGGACCACTACGCGGCGTGGAGCCATCATCGGAGCCATCGCCAGGGCAGCTGCCAGAGACTCGGGAGACACATCCGCCCCCCGATAGGCATCGAAGTTGAAATCGCGGGTCGCCGGCTCGAGGGCCGCGTCCGCCAACCGCCGGGCGGCTTCGTCACGGAGCTTCCCGGCATCTCCATGAAAGAAGAAAGCGCCGCTGAGGGATTCCCCGGCGACGATGCGTTCGAACCGCTGCTCAGCGGCGAGGCTCACGCCGGATCTACCGGCCGAGTCAGTGGCCGAGCGACGCCGACGCCTGGACCCCGACTTCGGATTCCAGGATCACGGTCGGGTGGACGTGCGATCTCGGCTTCCAGATCGCGGCTCCCGCCTCGAGGATTTCGCCTCTATTACGGAATGAGGCGTCGACGAACGGCCCCTTCCGAAACAGGGCCGGGACATCCGCCTCGATCGCCGGCGGCACGAACGCCGCGACAGGATCGAGCTGCATCTCGACCGGCACGGTCGCCGCAAACGGCAGCCAGAAAAGGGCCAGAAGACCGACTGCCGCTACGCCGACCAGCGCGGCGCCACCCGCGAACCGGTGCGCCGGCATATCGATCAAGCCTTCATCGACGTTGTAGAGACGGTGCTGCAGGCGGGGCATGAAATCGTCAGTAGGCTGCTCTGCCGGGAGATGGGCGAGCAAGTCGCTGCCCACTCGCAACACCCGATCGTAGCGGGCGCAGCAGGGGCATTTCGCTACGTGTTCACGAAACTCGGCTTCCTGTTCGACGCTCAGGGCGCCGTCACGGTAGTCCGAATATTCCTGTAAGAAGCGATTGCAGTCGCAGTGCATCGTTCCGTTCGATCGCGGCATGAGCCGACGGTTCCGGTGAACGCTGGAACACGTCCCGGTTTCAGGACGTGTTCAGTCTCCCAACGAGGCGGTGATACGCGGCTGAGGAATGGGGGTTCCCGGATGAACGAAGGCGGCCCGGAGGCCGCCTTCGACTCTTACTCGAATCGTCTGTCAGGTTTACCTCAGTCGAGCATCGGACCAATGATCTGAGCGAACTTGTTCCGGGCCCGGTTCAGGCGAGACTTCACGGTCCCGAGAGTGACTCCCGTGATCTCTGAGATTTCCTCGTACGTCTTCCCTTCCATCTCGCGCAGCACGAATACGACGCGGTGATGTTCGGGAAGCTCGGCAACCGCCTTCTCGACCTGCTCGCGAAGATGTCGCTTTCGGTACAGGTCATCGGGCGAATACGAGTTGTCCTCCCACTGAAGCGGTCGGTGGTCGGCTTCCCAGTTCTTCTTGATCGCCTGGAACAGGACCATCGGATTCCGCGACCGGTTCCTCAACTCGTTCTTCGCGAGGTTGCTGGCGATCGTGTAGATCCAGGTGGAGAACTTCTTCGTCGGGTCGAACCGGTGAAGATGCCTGTATACTCGAACGAACGTCTCCTGTACCAGGTCCTCGGCACGGTCCCTGTCACCGATCGTCCGGTAAATGAAGTTCAGCAACCGAAGATGATATCGATCCGCGAGCTCGTGAAACGCGCGTCTCCGGCCGCCGAGATACTCGGCGACGAGGGCAGCGTCGTCCAGTGTCTTTAGATCGGTACGCTCATCTGTCGCACCAGACTGCCTGGTAGCCGTTTCCAGCCGGACTCCAGTCATTGTCGCTCCTTGTTCACCGGGCCTCGGGTGGCCCGGCAGCTACCGATGCCTGATCGTCGGATCCCGATGATCTACATCGTATCTCATAATCACGTGCCCCCTCGTCCGGGCGCGTGACACATTACGGAGCTCGATCCTATTCCCTGACTTTGAGACACCTGGTCAGGTCGGAGCGTTGCCTGCAGCTCCCGGCTCGAGTTGTCTATCCGCCAACAACAGCGCAATCATGGTCTTCGCATCGTCGATCTCGCCGTTTCGGACCAGATCGACGGCTTCCTGCAACGGCATCTCGTGCCGTTCGATGAACTCGTGATCCTCGAGCGCCGCCTGACCCGGTGTCAGTCCGGTCGCCAGAAACACGTGAATCCGCTCATCCGTAAACCCCGGAGTCGTCCAGATCGTCGTGAGCCGGCGAAGCTCGTCGGCCCGGACTCCGGTCTCCTCCTCGAGCTCTCTGGCGGCGCAGGACTCAGGCGATTCGCCATCATCCAGCTTGCCCGCCGGAAGCTCCCACAGATATCCGCCCGTTGCGTGCCGGTGCTGTCGGATCAGGATTACCGCCGCTTCCGGTCCGCCTGACCACTCCCCCGGCCGGTAGAGGGGAAGAGCCGCCGCCGCACCCCTGTGCCGCACGATCTCGAGCCGACCTTCAGTGCCATCCGGGTAGCGCACGTGCTCGACATTCAGGTCGAGGACGCGGCCCCGAAACACGGGACGAGTTTCAATCGTTCCCGAAGCGTCTGGCAAGGGCCGGTTTTCCGCGTTCAATTGTGTGACTGAGTTCGTGAGGAAAAGGTAACCGAAAAACCCCCGAAGATCAAGGTGCCGGACGCTCTTCGACAGTTCCGAATGCCGCCAGATCAGCGCGCAGCGCGTCTGCCTCACCGACGGCGACCATTACCAGCCCTGCAGGATCCAGGTACCGCTCCGCCATCCGTACGACATCGTCTCGACCCACCTTCTCGACCCGGGCCGGAAACCGCGTCCACCAGTCAGGCGGAAGGTCGTACGCGACTCGTTCCGCCTCCTTCGAGGCGACCTGACTGGTCGTCTCGAATTGCCTAGGCAGGGACAGAATCAGGGCGTTGCGCGCGAGTGCCAGCTCCTCCTCCGAGGGCGGCCGCTCGGTCATGCTGCGAATCTCGGACAGCATCTCCTCGAATGCCCGCGCGGTGACGGCCGTGTCGACGGCAGCACTCGCCACGAACGGCCCCGGTGCTCGTCGCATGGAGAATCCGGAGCGAGCACCGTACGTCCACCCCTTGTCTTCGCGGAGATTCAGGTTGATCCGGGAACTGAACAGTCCGCCCAGGATCGCGTTCATGACGAGAACGGGAATCTCGTCTTCGTCTCCCCGGGCCAGGCCGACCGCGCCGATCCGGATTTCGGATTGCTGGCTTCCGGGTCGGTCGACGAGCCTTACGCTCCCCGCCGAATTTACCGGCCCCGGCTGTCTGACCGCGGCGCTCCTCCCGTCACCGGAGGCCCATGCGCCGAAGCTCCGCTCGACCAGGGCCACGAACGCCTCGGGATCCACATCTCCTGCCGCGACCAGGAAGGACGAGCCCGCTTCGTAGCTGCTCTCCCAGAACCTGCGGAGACGAGCGCTGTCCAGCGTCTCCAGCGTCTCCACCCGGCCCCGAACCGGTCTGCCGTATGGATGATCACCGAACACGGCCTCCGACAGGGCCTCAGAGGCCAACTCACTCGGCTCGTCACCGCTTCTTCGGACTTCGTCCAGTCGCTCCGCCCGGACTCTGGCGACTTCTTCGGGCAGGAACGACGGCGCGAGTACGATCGAAGCCAGATAATCGAGCGCCTCCTCGCATGTATCCGACAGGGTGTGCAGGGAGAACCGGGCCGAGTCATGCCCGACACCGCTGCCAATCGAAGCCCCCAGCTGATCCAGCCATTCGGCCATCTGCATGGCCGTGCGGCCGGCCGCTCCCGCCGGCAGCACCTTGGTGGTGAGCGCCGCGACGCCCGCATCTTCCGCGGATTCCACCGCCGCGCCGCCATCCACCATGAGCCGGATCGCGACCTCAGGGAGCTTCGGGACAGTGGCGACCCGGACCCGAAATCCGCCGGACAGGACCGTTTCGTGAAACTCCGGTGTCGCCGGCGGCGGAGTCGGCTGAGACGGTGGCGGACGGGTGCGATCTACGGCACTCACGTCAACTCTCCTCTCCGGCGGCAGCCACAGCGACGTCTTCGGCTCCGCCGCGCGAGCCATCGGGAACGACGTGCACGACGGAGCGTCGGGCCGGATCGAGCAAGGTACGGGCGGACAGCGCCACTTCGTCGGGGGGCATCTGCTCGTAGCGCTCGAACACCTGGTTGATGTAGCCGGCATCACCCCGCAGCACAGCTGCGTGCGCGAGCAGATCGGCGCGGCGCGTCACGGAGTCCAGCTGGCGAACGAGCTGTCTCCGGGCCCTGTTCCGGGCTCCCTGGAGCTCGATCTCGGTGGGGCCCGACGATCGAAGCTGATCGAGTACCTCCGTGACCGCGGACTCGAGTTGTTCGGCGTCGACACCAGGCCGTCCCGTCGCGACGACCCACAACATTCCCACGCACTCCGACGGCCAGACGAACGCGCTCACATCAGCCGCGACGCGCTGCTCGTACACCAGGGCCCGATACAGGCGGGAACTCCGTCCCTCCGCGAGCAGAGAGCACAGGACATCCGCCGGCTCGAAACCGGGATCCGGGAACGGGGGCGCATGAAACATCATGTACACGCGCGGCACACTGACCCGGTCCGGGACAACGACCTCTCCCGGTTTGCCGTTCAGCACGATCGGCACTTCGCCCCGGTCCGGCGTCGGTCGCGCCGGGATTTCCCCGAACCAGCGTTCCGCCCGACGAAACGCATCATCCGGCTCCACCGCTCCCGAGATCACGAGCACCGCGTTATTCGGTCCGTACCAGCTTTCGAACCACTGCCTCACGTCGTCGAGTGACGCTCCGTCGAGATCGGCCATGTATCCGATCGTCGGGTGCCGGTAGGGGTGCCCCTCCGGGTAGGCCCGTTCGAGCATCGTTTCCACCGCGAGCCCGTAGGGACGGTTCTCGTAAGACTGGCGGCGCTCGTTCTTCACAACGTCGCGCTGGTTGTCCAGCTTGGCCTGCGTGATCGCCGGCAGGAAGAAGCCCATCCGATCCGATTCGAGCCACAGGGCGAGATCGAGATCACCCGACGGCAGCGTCTCGTAATAGTTGGTTCGATCGAACCAGGTGGTGCCGTTCAGCGTCCCGCCGGCCGACTGAATCCGGCTGAAGTGCTCGCCTTCAGGAACGTTCTCCGATCCCTGGAACAGCAGGTGCTCGAACAGGTGCGCGAAGCCGCGACTGCCGGGCGGCTCGTTCCTGCTTCCCACGTGATACATGAGGTGCGTGGCGACGAGCGGCACCGAGGCGTCCGGGTGCACAATTACCTGCAACCCGTTGTCGAGCGTTCGTTGCTCGAACGGGAATCGGGTGCCGGCGGCTGATCCGTGGCTCGTCACACGCGTTCCAGGAAACGGGGAGTCGGTACGTCACGACAAGAAGATTCGGGAGCCCGAACATACCTGCAAATTCGGCATCCCTCAACCGCAACACGCGGTTCTGATCCGTGGCCTGCTGTTGCGGGCCTGTACTGCAAAATGTTCTTGCAAGACACCACATGGTTGTGGAAGTCGCCGCTTGAACCCGACTTGTCCGGGCGACACCGGGCGATCAGGGCGCCCTTCGTCGGTACCTCGCACCATCCCCCGTAACACGTTTTTACACAGCTACTTACTGCACCTCCACTGCATTCGTCGGAGATCGCCCGGAACGGCTTCAGACCGCGATGGGAACACCGCTTGCCCCAACGCCAGTGAACACGGCCCCACGACGGCCGACGCGGACCGTCCGCCGGGGATGACCCGGATACCGGGCGAACTCTGATACGGGGGAATACCAGACATGAAGAAGCTGCTATTGCTTGCGGCCGCCGTTGCAATGTTCGGCGCTACCGCTCGGACGGCCAACGCCCAGGCCACGGGCATCGGAACAACGTCAGCGTCCGTTCCGGCGTCTGCTCAGCTCACGATCGGATCGATTCTATTCATCAGCATCGACGTCAACGACATCACGTTTCCGACTCCGACCGCTACCGAATTCGATCTCGGCGTGGTCGACGCCAACGAGACCAGCACCCTGACGTACTTCGGTAACGTGGCGCACGACGTGGAGATCAAGGCCAACGCGACTGCCTTCACACCGACCGGATCCACCTACAGCAAGCCGGCATCCGACTTCGAGTACTCGGTCGATGGAGCGGCGTTCGTTCCGATTTCGACGACCGCCGCTGACATCGTGACCGCAGAACCGGCAGGTGCGGGGAGCGCCACGGTGAATTACCAGATCCTTCTCAACGAGGCCCTCGACGTGCCCGGCACGTACGATCTCGGCTTCACGTACACGGTCGTTCCGAACTGACCGCGCCGTTCTCGACACGCTGGCCGGTGAACGCGGTGAAGAGAATGAGGGGTAGAGTGGCGCGATCAGTGAGTCGAGCTGCGAGCTCGAAGAGCCTGGCAGGCCGGACGCGTATCGCGTTCGGCCTGTTTGCTTGCGCCGCCTTCTTCGCACCGGCCAGTGGCCAGGCGCAGTTCTCGGTCAGTCCGGTGATCCTGACGCTTCCCCGGGAGGTCGACGGCGGCACCTCGGTCGGGCTTGTCTCGATCCGGAATGAGAGTGACGGGTCATTGGAATTCCGGCTGCAGTCGGTCGACTTCGACCAGTCGCCGGAGGGCGATCACACCTATTTCCCCAGTGGCTCGCAAGCGAGCAGCTGCGGGGACGATGTCCGGATCACACCCGATGCCCTGTCGGTAGAGGCCGGTCAGTCTCAGCAGGTACGGTTCGAGATTCCTGGTGGCCCCGGGGATGAGTCCTGCTGGTTCATGATCTTCGTCGAGAGTCCAGCCACCTCCGAGTCCGGAGTGGTAATCAACCAGCGTATCGGCGTGAAGGTGTTCGGAATCGGCGAATCGACTTCGCCTGGTGGTGAGTTCCATGCCGGTTCGATCGTCGAAGAGGACGGATCCCGCTCAGTAGAACTCGAATACGCGAACACGGGAGGGGCGCCCGCCTGGCCCGCCGGGACCGTCGAGGTCCGGGACTTCCGTGGAACGGTGGTGGCTTCGAGTGATGTACGAGCATTCACAGTGCTTCCCGGTTCGAAGCGCCAGCTGGCGGTTCGACTTCCGGATGAGCTCGCCCCGGGACAATACCTCGCCGTCCCGATGCTCGACTTCGGTGGAGAGTACCTGGCCGGAACGCAGATTCCCTTCCGCGTTCCCTGAGGCGCGAGGTCAGTGAATGATCCGCTCGCTGGGACTCGGTCTCTGTCTGCTTCTGATGCTCGCAGGCGACGTATCCGCCCAGGCGGCGTGCGCTTCCGGTTCAGATCGGTCCAAGGTCGACGTCGCTCCTGATCCGGTAGTCTTTCCCAATCCCACCGGAATGGACTTTTTCGTCGGGTGGGTGATGTCCGGAACCGTCACGGTGCGAGTCAATCCGAGGGGTAAGAAGAAATCCTGGACACTGTGTCTCGCGTCCGATGATCTCGACATGGGCGGCTACGGAAAGCCGGTCTCCGACCTCGAGTGGCAGGTCGAAGGAGCCGGGGGCTGGATGCCGGTCGACCTGGCCAACCAGGTGGTGCTGCAGGGAGCAGGTCGATCGGACGTGCTGCTTCGCTTTCGGGCTCTCCTGTTTGCCGACAGGGACGCACCAGGAAGCTACGATGCCGTCCTGCGCTTCACGGCCAAGGGAACATGAATATCCTCGCGTGGAGCCGAAATCGGACTTGCCGCACGGCGAGCCGATTCTTCGCATTGGTGGCTCTGTCGGGAATGCACTCCGGAATCGCCCGGGCACAGGAATCTTCCACACGAGGTGCCGGCGAGATCGTCACCGTGGGTATCGAGATACCGGCATCTCTATCGAACACCGGATCTGCTGACAGCCTGACCGTTGGCTATACGATCCTCGAGGTCGATGCCGGACGGCTCATGGGACCGGCGGCGGGGGTGTACTCCTGGTCTGCCGGCGAGGAGCGGCTGATCCCGGTAACCGTGGCCCTGCGCTCCGACCTGACTGCCGGAGACCAGACGATCGCTCGTGTCGTACTCGAAGGACCGGCCGGCAGACAGGATACCGTCGATGCTCGAGTCGAAGTGCGCCGGCTGCAGGAGTTCCAGCTCTCGGTGGATTCCACGAGCAGGGCGTCCCGTGGCCGCACGCTGAAGGTTCATTTCAGGGTCACGAACGTGGGGAACGCGACCGATACGGCAGTCATCCTCGCGGTACCACACTCCAACCTGGCGGCTGACGAGCCTCCGCCGGTATTCGTTCTCGACCAGGGGCAGTCAGCTGAAGGCATCCTGCGACTGGAGGTGTTCCCGGACGCAGCGATCGGTACGGCAGCAACCGCTCGCCTCACGGTCGAAGGAGAGACGGCGATACCGGCCGATGTCTCATCCGTCATCCAGGAGCCGGGTGGCCTGTTCTCAGGCGTGGTTCGAGTTCCCACATCGGTCTTCGTGGGAACCACGATCCGGCAGAGAGCGGATGCGAGCAGTGTCGCGAATCCAGTAATCGCCGTCTGGGGTCGGGGCGCAGTGGCAGCCGAGACCGAGATCGAATACGGCTTCCGCAGCACGCCGCAAGAGGGGATGAGCTTCGCGTTTCGCGGCGCTCCATACGGTCCCAGGTATTTCCTGGCTCTCCGGCGTCCGGGATTCGAGGCAGCGCTCGGGGAATTGTCGCTCCACACATCGGCCCTGTCGGGCAACGTTCAGCAGGGAATCGGTGGCAATCTGCGGGCGAGCAAGGGCCCCTGGATGGTCAATGCCCTCGTAGCGGCGCCGACGACTGGTGGTACCAAGGCGGACGGCCACGTCGTCTCTGGTCGCCTGGACCGCTCTCTCTCCTGGTCGACCGTCGGTCTTCGAATCGACGACGTGGAACGCAGGGGATTGTTCGATCCCGATGTCGGCAGCCGCGTGATGAGCGCGCTGGCTACCGTCGATTGGACAGGGGGATCGGCTCACCTGGCATCTGTCGAGGCCGGCTGGATGCGGGTTCAGGACTTTGAATCCGGCGAGGAAGCGACCGGTCCCGCCATCCAGGCTCTCTACTCATATCGCAAAGGGCCGAGTGCCCTGGACCTGCGCGCTCGCACCATCCCCGGTATCGGGAAAGAGAGCCGCCTCCCGGGTCGCCAGTTGAGAGCCAATGGCGTACTGGGAGTCTCCCGGACGGTAGGCGTTCTGGGAGGCGTCTACTTCGAGCGAGATCCACTGCTCGGCAGTGAAATCGAGCCGGAGCGCAAGGGCGCGGAATTTGGTGGCCGACTGTTCAGCGGTCGAGCGAGCGTAGATCTCCTTGGCAGAGTTCGCAGTTGGAAGAATCTCGATTCCCGGACCTATAGCACGGCGGTCGCCAACCTCGCTCTTCCGATGGGCGATGTATTTCTGGACGGGTCTCTGGAACTGGGCGTTGTAAGCCGCGAGGGGTTGATCAGTCCGGTCCGGTACGCGCGCGTCGGGGCACATTGGTACCGTGGTGCCGGCTGGATCCGCGGCGGACTCCGGCATGCGTACGAGCCCATGTTCGGGGCCGAGACACTACTCGAGTTCGGAGCGAGCCAGAGGCTTCTCCGTCGAGCTTCGATATTCGTGAACGGCGCGTTGCCGCTCGGTCGGTCGTTCACCTACCGCAACCCGCTGCTCCAGATCGGTGCAGAGGTCGTAGCTCTTCGGGGCACGGTTCTGATGCTGGGTGCCGAGACTGTGCAGGAATTCGGGCCAGGTTCGGTTCGCGGTTGGAAGGCCTCCATCGGGATCCGCCAGCAGCTCGATCTCGCGATGCCGATCGAGAAGCCGGCGCCCCTGAGTGGCGTGGTGTTCATTGACAGAGATGGAAATGGAGTCCGCACCGGAACCGAGCCGCTCGCTGCCGGAGTCCTGGTGCGGTCGGGCGTAGAAGAGGCTGTGACGGACGGGCTCGGTCGGTTCCGCTTCGTCACCGCGGGTGGTCGGGCCTCTGTTACTATCGACCCCACCTCTCTCGAATCGGGACTGCTTCCTCCAGAGTCGCCGGTGGTTCCGACCGCCCCGCACATAGGCGTTCCCATCGTCCCTGCGACGGCGCTGGAGATCGAAGTCTTTCTCGACGAGGACGGAGACGGCATACGCGATCCGGGAGAGAACGCGCTGTCTGATGTCTCAGTGTCGCTGGTGAACGAACCGGGATCCGCCTGGGCCTTGAAAACCGGTCGGGATGGAACCGTGCGGCTCAATTCACTTCGCCCGGGGCAGTACTCGGTCGAGATCATGCTGCAGAGTCTGCCATCGAGGGCACGGCTTCCGGACCCGACGCCGGTCCGATTGATCGGGGGCCAGACCGGTCGTGTCCAGATCCCGGTTCAGACGAAGGCCGTAAGGTTCCGGGCGCTCGCTGATCCCGCAGACGCGACAGCCATGGAAGGCGGCAGCGACCGCTGACCTCGTCGCACCCTCGAGCGATCCTCGCAAGGATCTGGATATATATGGAGATGCGGAGGGAGTTAAGCCGGGTCCTGTGACGGGCCGTTAAGCCCGCGGGGTCATCTATCTGGGACGCCGGTTACCCGACGCCTCATGCAGCCTACCCGGAGCTCGAACGCGGCGGGCTACCGCTCGCTCCTGTTTGGCCTTGCTCCCGATGGGGTTTGTCGTGCCGCTGCCGTCGCCGGCGAGCGCGGTGGGCTCTTACCCCACCTTTTCACCCTTGCCTGTGCGGCCGAAGCCGCCATCGGCGGTCTGATCTCTGTGACACTTTCCGTCGCCTCTCGGCGCCCGGGCGTTACCCGG